>JABMDG010000378.1 GCA_015904045.1 Nitrospira sp. | reverse complement strand
GCCGTCATCTCAACATTCCTGTCTCCTGTACAGCGTTGACTCGGATAGCCCCGGCACCGCCGCAGACCACGCTCTCACGGAAGGAACGGCTGAACAATCTCCGTGGAGCCTTCTCCGTACCACACCCCGAGTCTATCGCCGGCCTACGCATCCTGCTGATCGATGACGTCTTTACCACCGGCACCACGGTGCATGTATGCGCCAAAACTCTGCGCAAGGCTGGCTCTGCCCATGTCTTTGTGCTGACTCTCGGCCGAACCGTGGACGCGAGTCATATTCCCGACCGGATATTCGCCCAACGGGCGCATCCCCTGCGTTGACACTGATGAGGTGATGGATGCCGATTTATGAATATCAGTGCCGCGACTGCCGAAAACGGAGTGCCGTGCTCATCCTCAGTCTTCGCAACCCTTCGCCCGTGAGCTGTACTCACTGTGGCAGCTCACACATCGACCGCCTCCTGTCCCGGTTTGCCGCCCCCAAATCGGAGGAAGCGCGGCTTGAATCGCTGGCGGACCCCGGCAATCTCGGCGGGCTGGATGAGAACGATCCAAGCAGCATGGCCCGCTTCATGAAGAAAATGGGGGACGAGATGGGTGAGGATATTGGTGAAGAGGTGGAGGCCATGATGGATCAACCGGAAGGCGGTGACGAATCATCAGCAGGCAATGACAGCCAGTGACAGGCATTGTCATATATTTTCCTTGACAATTTTCCGGTGATCCCTAGAATACGGTCACGGTCAGGAGCCGTATGATTCGATCTGGCTATGATGATGAGCTCTGGTGGCGCAACGGGGATTTCCCCCAAGAGCGAGTTGATGACGCTGGCGGAAACCTGCCAGTATCTCAAGATCACACCACGCACGCTCTATCGTTACTTGCAGACCAGGCGGCTGCCAGCCTTCAAGCTCGGAAAAGAATGGCGATTTGTGCGCTCGGATCTGGAACAGTGGATCCGCGACCAAACCAAGTCCGCCACCGACGCCTAAACTAGGGGACTCTCCATGTTCGCTGGCGAATACCTCTGCAAGGTTGATGAGAAAGGACGGTTCATCGTCCCCTCACCCATTCGCGAACAACTCGAATCGGGGGGGCAGGCCGTCGTGTTCCTCAAAGGCCCGGAGCAATCGCTGCTCATCTATTCCACCACGGAATGGGAGCGGATGCTGGAACGGACCAAAACCTCGTTGGATGAAGACCAAAGCCGTCTCTTCATGCATTTCGTCGTCTCTGAAGCCGGCACCTCTGAGCTCGACAAGGCCGGACGGATTCTGATTCCCGGCCGCTTGCGGAAAATGGTGCCGGTCGACGAAGACCAAGAAGTGATTTTGGTCGGCCTCTACCATCGCATGGAACTCTGGAACCCCAGCGAATGGCGCCGTTACATTGCCCGTACGGAAGACCGCTATGAGCAAAACATGTCCAAGATCATGAATCTCCTCTAGCTCGCCCATGCCCGAGCGCCGCCGTCGTACAGGCCTCCGCTCCTCTCAGATTCCCATCCGGGTGACGTCGTACCGGTCCATGTCCGATGCAGGGGGTACTCCCTCACCTGCCCCGGCGCAATCATTCGACCGCTCCATTGTCTTGGCACAACTCCGGACATCTCGAAAGATGGACATCTGCCAGGGCACACCAACTGCTGCGCTGGTCACCGCGGATCAATTGTCGCTGACCCTGCCGATTCCTCCGAGCATCAACCAACACTATGCCACGGTGAACGGCCGTCGGCTGTTATCCTCTGCTGGGCGCGCATACAAAGCAGAGGTGGGCCGGCAAGTCTGGCTAGCCTTGGCGCAATCGCCCGCTCGCGTGTCTCTCATGGAACGGCTGCAGTCTGGCTCACTCGCATTTTGCGTTCGCTTCTTCTTTACCAATGCCCTTCGGCGCGACCTGGACAGCGGCCTCAAAATCACCCAGGATGCCATTTGCGAGGGGCTTGGGGTCAATGACAACCGGATCGTCGAAACCCATTTGTACAAGATGGTGGACAAGTTACACCCGCGCATCGAAGTGTCCCTCTCGCTCGCTGCTGATCCTGCCTAGCATCACCCTGGGCTCTACCCACAGGCTTCACCGACCTGTTTCCCTATTGAGCCGGGGGTTCCACCATCTGTACCGGCGTTGCCTGCGGGAGGATCGCCGCCGGAACATGGTTCCATCCAAGAGTCGGAGACAGGCGGCGGTTGCGGTGGTTCTATCGCGGTGAGGCCTTCCTACTCGATGGGTTCGCCATCATGCTCGTCGTCTCCACATGGTATGGCAATGCATGATTCTGCTTCTGGTTAGAAGCACTGCCCCGCACTATTCGTACCGCAGGGCTTCGATGGGATTGAGCCGGGCGGCTTTGTTGGCCGGGTAGAGTCCGAAGAACAGCCCGACGGCGAGGGAAAAGACGAACGCCGCAGCCACGGTGTCCGCGGAAATGATGGTCGGCCAGCCGGCAATCACGGTCATCACACGCGCGCCCAGTACTCCAAAAACAATGCCCAGACAGCCGCCCACCAGACTGATCGTCATCGCCTCGATCAAGAACTGCACCATGATATGACCCCGCTTGGCTCCCACCGCCATGCGCACGCCGATTTCCCTGGTCCGCTCCGTGACCGAGACCAACAGAATGTTCATGATGCCGATGCCGCCCACCAGGAGCGAGATCGACGCAATGGTGAACAACATGACCGTCATCGTCTCACTTGTCCCTTCCTGAACTTTTCCGATATCGACCTGCGTGCGGATGAAGAAATCATCATCCTGGTCCGGCTGAAGCCGATGCCGCTGCCGAAGAACCTCACGAATCTGCTCCACCGCCGGCGCGAGATCGTCCGTTCGCTCTGTCGAGGCGAATAAGGCCCCGACCGAGCCAAGAAATTGCGTGCCGAAGACTTTCCGCTCCGCGGTGGTGAAGGGGATAAAAATAACATCGTCCTGATCTGAGCCCTGAGCCGACTGCCCTTTTGGCGCCAGGACACCGATCACGCGAAACGGCATGTTCTTGATGCGGATCACCGCTCCGACCGGCTCTTCACCGGCATCGAAGAGATTGTCGACAATCGTCTGTCCGAGCAGCGCCACACAGGCGGCGGTGTCCATATCCTGTTGAGTAAACGGCCCCCCGCTTGTGAACGACCAGTCGCGGATCGTGAGATAGCTGGGCGAGACGCCGTTGACTGTTCCGTTCCAATTCTTGTTCCCGTTGACGATCTGCATAACGTCCCGCTTACCCCACCCTGTGTCGCGCAACAATGGAATGCGTTTCTTGAGATCTATGCCGTCAGACACCGTCAAGGTCACGGCGCCTCCGTGGCCGCCGCGTACCCCGCTGCTGGTCATGGAGCCGGGCAGCACCATGATGACGTTGGTGCCCATGGTGGCCACCCGTTGCGCGACGGCTGCCTTGGCCCCTTCTCCGATGCTGACCATCGCAATCACGGCACCGACCCCGATCACGATTCCTAGCATGGTCAAACCGGCTCTGAGCCGGTTGCGTCCCAGAATCCGAACGGCCGTCCACACGGTGAGGAGAATGAAGGCGGGCATCAGGCTCCTGCTGGCGACAGACGTGCGACGGGTTGCGTTTGGCGGTCCGATTGGACGCGACCGTCTTTGATCACAACCTCCCGCCCGGCATAGGCGGCGATATCCGTTTCGTGCGTCACGAGAATGATCGTCATGCCTTGCTCTTTGTTCAAGGCATCGAGAATCGCCATAATTTCCCGGCTCGATTCGGTGTCCAGATTGCCGGTGGGTTCGTCGGCCAAAAGGAGAGAAGGTCCGGCCACCAATGCCCGCGCAATCGCGACGCGCTGCTGTTGGCCTCCTGAAAGCTGTGTCGGGTAATGCCCCTCCCGCCCTTGCAGGCCGACACGGCCCAAGGCGCTCGTCGCCATGGCCCGTTGTTCACGCAGCGACACGCCACGATAAAACAGAGGCAATTGCGCATTCTCCAGCGCGCTGGTCCGGGGAATCAGATTGAAGCTTTGAAAGACAAATCCGATCTGCCTGTTTCTGATCTCGGCCAGCTGGTCGGACCGCAGTCCCGCCACGTCGACCCCATTCAAGGCATAGCGTCCTCGAGTCGGTTGATCAAGGCAACCGATGATGTTCATCAGGGTCGATTTGCCAGAACCCGACGACCCCATGATTGCGACAAACTCGCCCTGTTCGATCGACAGGTTCAATCCGCGGAGGGCCTGAACCTCGACGTCACCGAGACGATAGATTTTCCACAGATCCTGGCATTCAATCAACATGGCCTTCCGCAGCTCACTTTGCGCACGCGCACTGTTGTAGAGGAAGGCGCACCTAGAGGCCTCGGTCTCGCGAAGGCCGCCGCTGTCCGCCGCCGCCACCGAAACCTGGAGGAAGTTCGCTGGCTCGCCGCTCGCCGCGCGGTGAATCGATCCCGATAATAACCTTGTCATTTTCAGTAATCGGGCCGGCCATGACTTCCGTCCACATGCCGTCTGAAATTCCTGTTTGAACCGCCAGCGGCTCCGGCTCTCCTGTCGTTCCCATCTTCCAGATCTTTCTCGATGGCCCGCCGGATTCCGACGAGAGGGCGATGGTTCCGCCGCCAGTGCGCCCTGCCTGCTTATCACCTGTTGCTTCACGGGCATGGCTTTCTCCCCCCTCACTAGAGGGCGGAGTAAACCGCAACGCGGCATTGGGAATTTTCAAGGCCCCTTCTCGCTGGGCAACCACGATTGAGACATTGGCCGTCATCCCAGGCTTCAGGCGAGACATCAGGACTCAAAATCGCGTTTGTCAATGGCGATTCTATTTTATTTAATTATAAAGAATTCAGAAAGGAATCTGAAGCCATGGAGATCAAACAAAGAGGACTGGAAGATGAATTGCAAAGCAAAGGGGCTGCCCTTGAAAAAGAAATCATGAACTATCAGCAAAAGGCACAGACAGGA
>JABMDG010000377.1 GCA_015904045.1 Nitrospira sp. | reverse complement strand
CGATTATAGAGACATTTCCCCTGGAACAGGCTCCGGCAGCCTACGACCGCATGTTGAGCGGAAAGGCCCGGTTTCGTGTGGTGCTGACCATGAAGTAATTTCGTCTTGATCGTGGCCGGAACAAGTGCTAACGGAACCACTTTGTAAGAAGTCTTCTAAGGCTCACAGCAGCAGCTCCGACCACTCTTGGAGACTCACGAATGAGGAGGCCCGGTCAGGGCGACGAAGAAACCCGGTGAAGTAAGCCCCTTCGAGACAGACTGTGACGATACGAATGAGGCCAATCCTTCCCGGCGTGAAATTCTGGTTCGCGGAGGCAAAGTGGTGGTCGGTATAGGGGTTGCGACCTTGCTTGGCAACTTTGGAGCCGTTCCAGGAAAATCATACGGAATGGACCGATCAACAATGAGCCTCCTCGATTCATTGACGCCTGCCCGCACGGCCTTACTGGTGATCGACATGCAGCGTGACTTTCTCCTGCCGGAGGGGTATGCGGCGCAGGCAGGACTCGACATCGCCCCACTGGTCGCGACGATCCGTCCAATCGGAAAGCTGCTCGCAGTGGGACGGGAAGCTGGATTACTGATTGTACATACCCGCGAAGGTCATTTGCCGGACCTTTCCGATTGTCCGCCATACAAGCTGGAACGCAGTCGTAGGGCTGCGTGCTGAAATCGGCTCGAAAGGCCCACTCGGTCGTCTGCTGGTGCGGGGTGAAGTCGGGCACGATTTCGTGGAAGCCGTCCGTCCCGTGGAGCAGGAGATCGTCATCGACAAGTCTGGTTATAGCGCGTTCGCTCATACCGGATTACAACAAGTGCTCACAAAGCGCGGTATTGAAACAGTCCTCATGACAGGCGTCACGACAGAGGTGTGCGTGAGCTCGACGTTGCGTGCTGCAATCGATCTTGGGTACCGCTGTATTACTGTGGCTGATGCCTGCGCTTCGGGCAATCTCGACTTGCACAAGGCTGCATTGGCCATGATCGCTGTGGAAGGCGGCATCTTCGGCGAGATCGCCACAACCGCTGAGGTCGTTAAACGATTCACCCGATGATCGAGATCAGTTGGTCGCCGACCAAGGGCTAATACCAGACTCGCCGAACCGTCGCGGCATATACACGCCGTGGCAACTGCATGGGGTCTGACACCTTTTATTTCGCGATTTCCCCAAGGACCCGGAGTTGAACGACGCGAAGCGATTGTTCGAGTGGGTGTTGGGTCGCGAGGTGGAGGATGACAGGCTGATCCCACTCTCGCACGGCCTGAGGGTGCACATCATCGGCCAGGCACCGTGATGCCGGACCCGGGATTTGAATTGAGGCCGAATGATCGAGCGAAGCAGGGAATGCCAGTTCTACATGATAATTTCGCAGGGCTGAAGAAAGACTTTCAGCGGGATATCATGGTTAAGATGCCCGTGAACATGCTTGGCACGCATCGCCTTTAGAGCTGCAAGAATCTCCGGCAGAAAAATAGACTCGTAATCGAGCGCCACCATGAACATCGTGTTGCTATTACCGGTTGTGTCGGAACCAGACACTGTTCCGGTCACACCACTACCGCCCACACCTGAAATGATTGTATAGCCTTTGAGTCCTTGTTCCTTAAATATTGCAATGACCTCTTCTTCAAACCTCTTCCCACAGACAATATGAAGCATCTTCATAATCGTCCTCTTCGATGTTGTGCTCGTGGCCAGGAACAATCCCGTGCTCAGGGTACCACAAGAGAAACGACCGATGTGGGAGAATAAACCGCAGATCGCGGTGGACCCCCCACCAATCGGGCTATCCAGCCTATCCGTCCGATTCGGAGCGAGTCGCTCCAGCTTTTGTTGGCCTGAGTGAACGTCTTGCAGACAAGACGTCATCAATGTTGTTGAGTGGTGATAGGTCGAAACAACGTAGCCCCTCAGAGAAGAGGCGAGGCAGAACAAATCCGTCGGCTTGCTGTTCAGCCACCTGCTGTCCATGAAACGGTGCAGGATCAGATCAAAGAACGCCGCGACGCGTTCATCACGGCTCGGTGATGATGTGACCGGTTGATTTTTCTTCCCCCTCACCCCATTCTGCGACTGCCTGCGC
>JABMDG010000376.1 GCA_015904045.1 Nitrospira sp. | reverse complement strand
GCTCGTTCGCGGCTATGCGCTTGATATTACCGCAATCTATGCAGCGCAACAGGAGCTGCGCCGCACTGCCGATCAGCTGCAAGAAAACAATCGACAGCTCGACAAAGCGTTAACCGACGCCCAGGAATCCGTAAGGGCCAAGGCGGCATTTCTCGCGACGATGAGCCACGAGCTTCGCACTCCCATGAACGGCGTCATCGGGATGACCAGCCTGCTGATAGAAACTCCACTGTCCCCCGAACAGCGGTCCTATGCAGACACCATTCGCCAATGCGGCGAGGCGCTGCTGTCCCTCATCAACAACGTGCTCGAATGCAGCAAGATCGAAGCCGGCAAGGTGGAACTGGAACACATCGACTTTAATCTCCGCACAGCCGTCGAAGATGTGCTGGGCCAATTTGCGGAACGCGCCGAAGCGAAGGGGCTTGAATTGACGGGGTTGGTCCACGCGGCGGTTCCCACAGCCCTGCGCGGCGATCCCGGCCGCCTGCGCCAAATCCTGACTAATCTGGTCAGCAATGCCCTGAAGTTCACCGACAAGGGTGAAGTCACATTGCAGGCCTACCTGGAGAAGGACTCACCGGGTCATTCGCTCATTCGATTTGAAGTCGCCGACAGCGGCATCGGGATTGCACCGGAGGTGCAGGCCAAATTGTTCAGCCCCTTCGTTCAAGCGGACAGTTCAACCACCAGAAAATATGGCGGCACCGGTCTGGGGCTGTCGATTTCGAAACAGCTGGTCGAACTCATGGGAGGCCAGATCGGCATCAACAGTACCGCGGGGCGAGGCAGTACTTTTTGGTGCACGATCGGTTTCGCCAAGCAAGCCGACGCGCCGTGCGCCATCCTCTCTTTGGGTGACCTGCATGGGCGCCGGATTCTGATTGTGGACGACAATGAATCAAACCGCTTGATCCTCCGCCATCTCGTGACCGGGTGGGGGATGCTCGCAGACATGGCGGAGAATGCAGAAGACGCCTTGCGCCAGGTCATGGAGGCGCATGCTCGTGGAACTTCGTATGACCTGGCGGTCCTGGATGTCATGATGCCCGGAAAAGACGGCCTGGAACTCGCCCGCGAGTTCCGCCAACATCCGGCTGCCGCAGGCATACGAATCGTGGTACTGACGTCGCTGCTCCAGCGAGGCCACGCCGAGCAGGCCCGGCAGGCAGGCGCGATGGGCTACCTGCCAAAACCGGCCCGCCATGACCAATTACGCGAGTGTCTCCGTACGGTCCTAGGCATCATACCTGTCGAGAGAGAGAATACCCGGCCCACCGCTCACGTATCGCCCCACCTCGTCACCAGACACAGCTTGGCCGACAGCATGCCACGGCAGCGAGTTTTGATCGTCGAAGACAATTTCATCAACCAGAAACTTGCTGTCCGCATGGCGGAAAAGTTGGGCTATCATCCGGATGTCGTCGACAATGGAAGAGAAGCGCTGACCGCCTTGGCAAAAGAGAAGTATGCGCTCATCCTTATGGATTGCCAGATGCCGGTGATGGATGGATTCGAAGCGACCCGCCTGATCCGGGAACGTGAAACAGCCACCCGCTCCGAACGACAGACTTCGCATATACCGATCATTGCCGTGACGGCCAACGCCATGCAAGGAGATCGTGAGCACTGTCTGGCAGCCGGCATGGACGACTATCTGGCCAAACCGATTCAACTGGACACACTGCGCGCGGTGCTCCACCGATGGGCTGCGCCGCCTGCAACCGTCGACGCGGCTCCCTCCTCGACACAAAGCGATGATCGAGGCATCTTCGACGCCGCCCAAATGTTTCACAACATCGGAGAGGATCACGAGCTCTTTGCACAACTGATCGTGCTGTTTCTCGACCGGCACCAGACCATGCTGACGGCGATCAAAGAAGGATTGATCGGCGCCGATGCCCAGGCAGTCAAACATGCGGCCCATGCGTTGAAAGGCACGGCCAGTAATCTGTGTGCGTCGGAGGTCGCCCTGGCGGCCAGCCGTCTCGAAGCCGTCGGCCATCTGGGCACCTTGCACG
>JABMDG010000375.1 GCA_015904045.1 Nitrospira sp. | reverse complement strand
GGTACGCCAGACGAGCAAACGATGGCCCGCGCCATCGCGGCCATCTCCCACTCTGATCCTCTGATCAAGCTGCTACACCAAGTGCGGCTCGGCCGCATGAAACCCGCGGATGCGGGGTTGCGCGCGATCACGGAATCCTGGCTCAGCGCCTATGAAAAGGCGCTGGCCACGGATGGTCTCACTCGATCCGGTCTCCGGCGGCTCGATCCCACACCCCGGCTTGCTGTTCTGATCAATGCCGGCGTGCTGACAAACGAGCACCCAGGAGTCAGGTCACTCAACGCAGCCTATGATCGGGCGGTCGCTCTCGCAGCATCCGAATAGGCTTGTTATGCCCCGGATCTTCCTCCTGTGGCTTCTTTGCGTATGGGGCATTCCTGCAGGGGTATCTGCGCAGGATGCGTCCGGCACCGGTTCCTTGTGGACGATTCCTCTGGCAACGATCGGAACGAAGCTCCCGCCGGATACGCAGGTATTAATTGAACGCAGCGCCATCGAGGCTTTTCTGACCGAGCTGGATGGAACCCCTCCCGACTGGGCCAACGTCTATGGTCATGGCCATCATGATGCCGATCATGACGAACGGCTGTTCAACCTCAACCGAGAGCGGGATGCGGCGCGTGAGGGCAAGGCGGCATTGACTCGCCGTGTGGCCTTTGTGTGGCCGGGAGAATTATCACGGTTCGATCCGGAGAGTCGGGGTTATGCGGTGTCCCTTGGGCCAGAATACAACCGTACCAGTTGGGGCATCGTGAGGTTCAAGCCGGAAGCTCTCCCCGGTAATCTCAGAGTCAGTCCACACAAGAAACTCGCCGCTCGGATTCGGAGCCGCTTGGCCAAAGGGGAAATAGTAGACGTGACGGTTGTCTTGGTCGGGACGTTGGTCCCTACCGAATCCATCGTCTACGACTTTTCGCACGATGAGGAAGGGCGTGGCATGGTCATGCCAGTCGTCCGTATCGAGCAGGTGGCCTACTTGCTCAAATGAGTCCGACTCTCTCCAAAGACGTGCCGGAATAATCGGGTCCGCGCATTGCAATTCACATCCAGGAGTCGGTCGGACAGATCCGCAGAGGATGCGGTTTTTGTCGCATCCTGTTAGAATGCGCCGCATTGCCGCCATGAGCGCTCCAACTCTGATTCTTCCCGAACGATCCCGCGCCGTTGCCGCCGATCTTCGAGCCAAACTTGGTTCGGATAGGGTGAAAGACGATCGTCCGACGCTGACGGCTTATGCGGTCGATGCCAGCATCTATCGTATGGAGCCGAAAGCCGTTGTGCTTGCCGAATCAGAAGAGGACATTACGACAACAGTTCGGTATGCGGCCGCGAACGGCATTCCACTGACGCCTCGAGCTGCCGGTACGAATCTGACCGGTTCTGCAATAGGATCAGGAATTATTTTAGATATCTCTAAGTTAAACAGAATACTAGAAGTGAATTGTGAAGAACGGTGGGCCCGGGTTCAGCCGGGAATAGTGCTGGCTGAATTGAATCGACAATTGGCGCGCGACGGCCTGCTGTTCGGCCCGGATCCGTCCAGCGGCGATATGTGCAAGCTCGGTGGCATGCTGGCGAATAACTCGTCGGGGCCGCATACGTTGCGGTATGGCGCGGTCAAGGACAACGTCCTGCGCCTCCGGACCTGCTTGGTGTCTGGAACATGGGTGGATGCCCAGGCGTATGGGTTGAACGATCCCGCGTTCGAGCGGTTGCTGACTGCCATCCCGGCGTTGAGGGAAATCTTTGTGCTTGTGCAGACGCACGCGGACATGATCCGCGCAAAGAAGCCGACGGTCAGCAAGAACAGTTGTGGATACAATCTCTTCGGCTTGGCCGACGGCTTGGCGGAAGGTCTGTTTGATTTGCCCAAATTGTTGGTGGGCAGCGAGGGGACGCTGGGTGTCGTGAGCGAGGCGACCGTGAAGCTTGTCGACACACCCAAAGCGACTGTGACCGCGCTGATTCACTTTCGCCATCTTCAAGAAGTGGGGGAGGCGGTGCCGCGGTTACTCGAATTGAGCCCAAGCGCCTTGGAGGTCATGGATGCCAACACGCTCAACCTCATCGGACGCGCCAAGTACGGAATCCCGCCCGACGCGGCGGCGACATTACTGATCGAAGTGGACGCAGATTCCCTCGATGTCGATCTCCATGACCGCGCCGAACAGATGGCGGCTGTCTGCCGTCCATTCAGGCTGGCCTCCGAGCTGACCCTGGCCTTCGATCTGGAACGGCGAGAGCAGCTCTGGAAAGCGCGAAAAGCCCTGTACCCCACCCTCTATCGGTACGATCCTCTGAAAAAGCCCATCAACTTCGTGGACGATGTCGTGGTTCGCGCTGAGCGGATTAGCGAACTGATCCATTATCTGGAAAACTTCTTTGAGGGGCAGCAGGTGCCCGTGGCCATCTTCGGCCATATCGGAAACGGAAATGCCCACATTGTTCCGCTGTTGAATGTGAATGACCCCAATGATTTCAATAAAATGGTTCAAGGATATGATGAGATTCATTCGACGGTGCTTGATCGCTTCGGTGGCTCGATTTGCGGAGAGCATGGCGACGGTCGAATCAGAGCCGAGTATGTGAAGAAAATGTTTGGGGAGGACCTCTACAGTCTGTTCGTGCAGGTCAAGCA
>JABMDG010000374.1 GCA_015904045.1 Nitrospira sp. | reverse complement strand
TCCTTCGTCACGCTCACGCATTTGATGATGTACCCGTAGCGTAGCCGGACCTCTCGGCCTGGCGCGAGCCGATAAAACTGTTTCGGCGGATCCTCACGGAAATCGTCCTGCTCGATGTAGAGCATCCGCGAGAAGGGCACCAGCCTTGTTCCAGCCGACGCATCCTCAGGGTTGTTCACCGCGTCGAGTTCTTCAACCGCCCCTTCCGGATAGTTATCGATCACGACTTTCAACGGTCGAAGGACTGCCATGACGCGCGGAGACCGCTTGTTCAAGTCTTCGCGGATGAAGTGTTCGAGCAGCTGCATCTCGACGATGGCATCGCGCTTGGCAACGCCGATATGGTCACAAAACGCGCGAATGGCCTCAGGCGTGACGCCCCGGCGACGCAGGCCTTTCAGCGTGGGGAGGCGTGGGTCATCCCAACCGGCCACCAGTTTCCGCTCGACCAATTCGAGCAGTTTCCGTTTACTCATGACGGTGGAGGTAAGATTGAGTCGCGCGAACTCGATCTGCTGGGGGCGATGCGGGGCATCGGTTTCAGCCACGATCCAATCGTACAAGGGGCGGTGATCCTCAAATTCCAAAGTGCAAATCGAATGGGTGATGCCTTCCAGGGCGTCAGACAGCGGATGGGCGAAATCGTAGGCGGGGTAGATACACCATGCGGTGCCGGTCCGATAGTGAGACGCATGCCGGATTCGATAGAGCACCGGATCCCGGAGATTGATATTGGGGGAGGCCATATCGATCTTGGCACGCAGGACGTGCGTCCCGTCGGGAAACTCTCCGGCCCGCATGCGTCTGAACAGGTCAAGGTTCTCATCAGGGAGTCGCGTTCGAAAGGGGCTGTCGCGGCCCGGGTCGGTCAGTGTGCCGCGATACTCGCGCATCTGATCGGCGGTGAGACTATCGACGTAGGCGGTGCCTTTCTCGATCAACGTGAGGGCGAAGCCGTAGAGCTGCTCAAAATAGTCCGACGCGTAGAACATGTTCCCATGCCAGTCGAATCCCAGCCAGCGTAGGTCTTCCTGGATCGCTTGAACGTATTCAGGATTTTCGGTCGTCGGGTTGGTGTCATCGAACCGCAAATGACACATGCCGCCGGGGTTTTCGTCGGCGATGCCGAAGTTGAGGCAAATGGATTTGGCGTGGCCGATATGGAGATATCCATTGGGTTCCGGAGGAAATCGCGTGACGACCCGGCCGCCATGTTTGCCGGCGGTACGGTCCGCTGTCACGAGATCGCGAATGAAATTCGAAGGGCCCGAAGGCGCCGGTGTCGTCATAGAGTTCTGTCTTTGGTCGAATCGAGTGGATACATACAGCCCTTGCCGAAGGCAGTTCTACCACAGACAGGTAGGGGGGAGAAATGGGAATGGTTACACGTTCAGGAGGACGGCTCTGTCATCTGATGGCCGGAGAGCTGCATCACATTGAAGTCCTTCTGGGCAATAAGAGAGCCTTCCATCCTTAGCCGGAACTCATAGCGGCCGGGAGCGGGGAAGATCAATGAGGGAATGTTGATGCCGAAATCGGAAATCTGCAGGCGATCGTCGATAACGATGTTGGGGAGCGTGGCCCGGCAGATCGGTTGCTCGTTATTGAGGTAGATCAGGTCGATGTCGAAGTTGTAGGCACCTTCGGCGTCCGTGAGGCAAAAATACAATCCCATTTGCTGATGCTGGAACGGAAAGACGACTGCCTGGAGGTGCGTGAAAATGCCGATCAGACTTTTCTTCTTCGTCAGACTATCTTCAATCACCTGATCGCAGACCAGGAAGGCCTGGATGCTTGGCTTTACGAGATCCGTCATGGACCTATTCTATAGGAGACACGGAGATCGCAAAACAGTTATCGCATTTCAGCGTGAAAGCGGGGGAAGAGTGTTTAACCCAGGACGACGGTTCTGCCTTGGTTCTCCATGACGTCGCCGAAGAGTGTCCTGCCAGAACCGATTCTGCAGTAGTGAGGCGTGAT
>JABMDG010000373.1 GCA_015904045.1 Nitrospira sp. | reverse complement strand
GGAAGTGGGCGGATTCGTGGCCCGCCAGTTAGGGCTCTATCCCGTTGGCCCCAGGCAGGGATTCGGCGCCGACAGTCCGAAAGCCTTTTCCATCGCCTTCGGCCTGGCAATTCACCCCAAGATCGTCAAGCCACGCTGGCGGTTCACACCGTCGCCGCTCGGGCTGGCGCTCGACTTGAAGACCGCCGGCGGTGAGTCGGCTGCCACAGCGGCTATCTCCAAACAAGACCGCCGCCTAATGATCGGCGCAGTGGTGGTCATCGGACTCTTGGCCCTCGCGGACTTTTCCATCCATCTGATGTTGAAAGACCAACGGGTCGCCAAGCTCAAGGCCGCCCTCCAGACCCATTATGAACAGGTCTTTGGATCGAGCGCCCTGCCCGGCGACGAACTCGATCAGGCCCGGTACCGCATGGGACAGGTGGACAAAGCGCTCGCTGTAATTGATAGTTCGCAAGGGAACGGGAAGGTGTTGCAGACGCTGTCGACATTTGTCAAGCAACTGCCGGCCGGCACCTCCGTGAAGGTCCGCGAGCTGACGGTGGACGGTGGGACCATTCTCATGGAAGCTGAAACGACCTCCTTCGACGCTGTGGAAAAAATCAAACACACCTTCGCGGCGAGTTCTCAGTTCGACAACGCCTCGGTGACGGAAACCCGCGTAGGCGCCGCGCCCAACCAAGTGGTGTTTCGTATGACCGTAACGGTGCGGCCATGATGCAGACCCTGCAGGAACGGTGGCAGCAGTTGGCCCCGCGTGAACGGACCATCGTACTCATCGGCGGGATCGTCATCGGACTCAGCCTGCTCTTTGTGCTCGCCGTCGATCCCCTCCTCTCCACACTTGACCGGTTGGAGCGGCAGACGGCGCGCAAACAGAAAGACCTTCAGGAGTTGGCGCTGCTGAGCCGAGACTACGCGGTGAAGCACGACCGATTGGTGAAGGCCGAGAATCGCCTGCCGCCGGCCGACAGCCGTTTTTCTCTGCTGACTTTCATGGAAGAAGCGGCCGCCACGGCGCGTGTGCGGGATCGGATCGCGGGCATGCAGCCCCAAGTACAGTCCCTTCCGCAGGGTTATCAAGAGACGGCGGTCGATCTGCGGCTCGACGGCGTCCAATTGCCTGAATTGCTGGCCTTCCTCACAGCGATCGATCAGGCCCCGTATGATCTGCGGGTCCGTCATCTGCAGATCCGTCCCAAATTCGACAACCCCGTCAATCTCGACGCGACCGTGCGGGTGTTGAGTTATGCGAAAGGCTGATGAACGGGGCGTTGCGCTGCTTCTGGCTCTGCTGGTCTTGACTCTCCTGGTCGCGCTCATCCTTGAATTCGACGCGGAAGCCCGGCGGGAATACCGGGAGGCCGCGGCATTCCGGGACAACTTCAAGGCGAGCATGTTGACGCGCGCCGCCGTGCAAGCCGCGCGCGCCGTGCTGCAGCAGGACTTTCTGCGCGACAAGCAAACCGGTGAGAAGTTTGACGCCCCGACGGACCTCTGGGCCATGCCGATCAAGAACTACGCGATCGGTGACGGCTTCCTCAGCGCCCAGATCCAAGACGAACGCGGCAAACTCAACCTGAACGACTTCATCGCCGCGGCAAACGATCCGATTAAATTCAAGACTATCACGGAGCGTACCCGGCGGCTCTTTGAACTGCTCCAACTCAATCCGGATCTCGTCGATGCCCTGATCGATTGGACAGACCAGGACGACAACCCGCGGCCGGCCGGCGCGGAGAGCGCGTACTACCAATCGCAGAGACCGGCGTACCGAGCCGCCAATGAGCGGCTCCAGTCGCTCGCCGACCTCCGGCTGATCAAAGGCTTTACGCCGGACATCATTGACCGGTTGTCACGCTATGTGACGGTCTACCCGCTGGACGGCAGCACGCCGCTCAACATCAACACCGCCGATTTTCTCGTCATCCAATCCCTGGACACGGACATCACGCAATCGATGGCCACAGAGATCGTGCAAGGACGGCCCTATAAAACCAAGGTGGATCTCGATCGAATCAGCAATTTTAAGGATATCGGCCAACGGCTTCGCACGGACTACGACGTCAAATCAGAGTTTTTCTCCGCCCGCCTGGCCATCACTGTGAACGAATCGACGAAAACGGCGCTCGCCCTGTTGCGCCGCGACGCCGACAAGGGCGACAGCACGGTGCAATACCTGCGGGTGTTCTAACCCGCCAACAAGTTCCACGTAGGCAGAGACTGTTCTCTCAACTTGAACCTTCACACTTGGAACTTGAAATCTAGCCCAGCGGCACTGTGAATGTCACTTCATTGCCCAATTCGTTATAGGAAAGGGTCGGGAAGAAGGCCTGCACCAAAAATATCCCCCGTCCACTGGCATCTTCCCTGCCGGTATCCTGAGATTGGCACATGCTTCGCCGCCAATCGAAGCCATTTCCTTCATCGGTGACGCGATAGGTCAGGCATGCCTTGTCCCGATCCCGGATCACGGCGATGACGACCTTGCGATCTCTGTAGCGGGGATCGTTTCTCCGCTCCTCAAGCATCGCATCATATCGTCCCTCATAGAGCGCCTTCCGCTTATCGTCAGAACATACATCCAAACTCCCGTGCTCAATCGCGTTGAACACCAATTCCTGCAACGCACCCCTTACCTGCAGCTGTCGCGACTCGGGAAACGACCGGACACTCACTTTCATGAGCCACGCGATGACTCGCGGGAGACAATCCAGATCGGGCCCCATGGTCAACCGGCACTCCAATCGGGACGCCTCCGGTAGATCCATGAGCTCGCCTGACACATGCTGCCGAGCACGCGTCAAAGCGCGTTCCAGGCCTTCTTCGCTCACCGGCTTCTGGAGATACTCGACGGCCCCCGCGCGGAGAGCCTGCATAACCACCGGCTCCGGCGCATCCTTGGCCATGACGATGACAGGACACAGCTCATGGCGGCTTCTGATTTCCTTAGTCAAGGCAAGGCCGTCATTGCCGGGAAGAAACAAATCGGTGATCACGATATCAGGCGCCCCCCGGTCCATCGCAGCCACCGCGGAGGAGGGATCCGGGACCGTTGTCACGGCCACTCCCTTCCCTTCCACATAACGCGCAATCCTCGCGTGAATCTCCGGAGACGGATCGACCACCAGTACACGGCAGAACGGATTCGGCACATTCATACGGCGAGTCCTTTGACTACGGCCTGGCGCAACGCGTCCACAAGCCGGGTCAGTTGGATCTCCAGCTCATTGCACAGACTGGCGGCAGCCGTCATATCGCCTTGCTTTCCCGCGTGTTCCATTTGCCTTGCGGCCTCCAGCGCGGCAGGAGCGCCGAATTGCAGGACCGCCCCCTTTAACCGATGCGCGAATCGCCCCACGGCCTCGGCATCGTGGGCAGCGAGGGCAGTTTTGATCCCGGCCAAGTCCTTTGGACCGTGCTCCATGAACAGGGCCGCCATCGTCTGGAAAAGCTCCAGATCATGATCGGCTCGCGTCAACGCCTCGTCGAGATTGAAAACCTGATCGGCGCTCATCGTGCCGTGTTCCCCCGCTCGCCGTTCACCGACGCCTCATCCCTGAGCTCGATACCCATGACTGCAACATCGTCGGGGAAGTGGTCATCTCCCAACCACCGCGCCGCTTCCTCAATGGTGAGGGACAGTGCCTGGGCCAACGACCGGCCGGATGCCTTACGCATAGCTGTCTCTAAGCGGGCCCGTCCCCACAGTTCACCGGTCGGAGAAGGCACCTCGTACAGCCCGTCGCTCATCAGATACAGCCGGTCTCCGGCCATGAGCTGCATGCCCACCGTGCCATAGACGTTCCCGGCGTCGAATCCGAGCGGAAGATTCGGCTGGGCGAGCCAACACACCTCGCCTGACCGACGATGAAGCATCAACCCATTGTGGCCGGCCGACGAGTAGAACAACGTATGGGTCCGAATATCGAGCCGTGCGAACACGATTGTGAAGTAGCTGCCGTCTTCCATAAGAGGAAACTGCCGATTGGCTTCCGTCAGAATCACTCCCGGATCGCTTGATCCCACGCGATACAGCAAGTTATCTTCCCGCAGAAACGTCGCAAATGACGCAGAGCGTAAGGCAGGCGACACACCATGGCCCGAGGCGTCAAGCAAATAGAGTCCAAGTGAATGCTCATCCCATCGCACTATGTTGAACAGGTCTCCGCCCAATGTAGACGAGGGCCGATAGGCATGGGCCATTTCCACGCCGGGCAGAAGTGGGCCCGGTTTCGGCAGCAAAGACTCCACATACCGCGCGGCTGATTGCAGTTCCCGTTCAATCGCGTCCTGTTTTCGTCGAATCTCGTCTGTGGCATGTTCCAACCGGCGGATCATCGACGCGGCACGCATCCCGGCCTGCACTCTTGCGGCAATTTCCTGCGGGCTGGCCGCCTTACTGAGAAAATCATCAGCGCCACGGGCCAAACCTTCCGCAATCTGATCCGGCTGATCGTGAGCGGTCATCATGAGGATCTGGCTGGAACAAATCTCCGGGTCACGCCGGACCAGCTCGCACACGGACGGCCCGTCCAATTCCGGCATCATCCAATCGAGAATCGTCAGATCCGGGCGCTCGCGGCGCAACAGTTCCAATCCGGCCTTCCCATCGCCGGCTTCAAGCACTCGATACCCAATCCGTTTCAGGCGCGCCGCCATCCCGGTGCGTGACACCGGCTCATCGTCCACCACAAGCACAGTCGGCGGCGTCCCGGAGGCCAGGTCGGGTGAGGCACCCGGCTGAGCTACAAACATCGACATGCGTGACCTCGTATTATTGTGGACTCAGCTTCGATGCGTCGGGCTCCGTTGGGCTGGGAGACACAGCACTGACTGATCGGGCAGAGTCTTGCCTCGCAAAACACTCCGCACGGGATACGCCGTGTGATGATCCCGCTCGGGTATGCGGCCATCTGATAAGCGGCCAGCGCGTCGGGTTCGTTGTCGTAGACGGGGATGA
>JABMDG010000372.1 GCA_015904045.1 Nitrospira sp. | reverse complement strand
CACCGGATATGCCGGAGCGGGTTGTCAAAGCCACGCAGGAGATTCGTGACATTCACACCTCCATGTATGACGATTGGAAGGCGGGCCGGCGAACGGAAATCGACTATCTCAACGGCTTCATTGTCAGGATGGGGCGGGAGCTCGGTATCCCGGCACCGGTGAACGAAGCCCTCACCGCGATGATCAAGACGATCACGGAGAAGGAACGGGCGGGGACCGGTCGCCTCCGGATTGAAGGTGCGGTCGTGCAACCGGTGTCATTTGATCGGACTGCCATTGCAGCCCTGCCGGTGGAGCACCACCTCGACGTGTCAACGGTGATGCCGGGCATGAAGGGGCGCGGGATTTGGCTGAAGGGCTTGCTCGACATCCCGGCCTTGGCGATCGGTGCGGATCATGTCGCCTTTCATGCCGTGGATGGAAAGTATTCGGCCTGTCTCACGCTTCAACAAGCCAGAGAGTACGGCGTACTCGTCTTTGAACTCGATGGAGCGCCGTTGCCCGATGCGAAGGGGGGCCCGTTTCGCCTCATCACACCGGGTCTGGGCGATCTCTGCGCCAACGTGAAGGGGGTCGGACGCATCGAGATCACCAAAGGACCAGGTCGGGACACCAGACAGACGGTCTGTCCACCGTCCCC
Source organism: Nitrospira sp. (assembly GCA_015904045.1). The sequence continues at coordinate 4,325 of JABMDG010000372.1, read as the reverse complement.
GTGAATTGACCGAAAGGGCACACAGAATGACCTCTGGGGTGGCTCGCGTTGTTGCTCTCGGTGCCAGTAATCTTACGCGCGGGTTTCAGACCGTCGTGGGGACTGCCCGATCACGCTGGGGGCCGGATGTCGAAGTTTTCGCGGCGCTCGGTCATGGCCGATCTTACGGCGCCCCCAGTCAGTTTATCTTTCGCACCCTACCCGGCATTCTCAAATCGGGGCTCTGGGCTGAATTAGAGCGTCGTCCTCACGTGGCCACCCGAGGACTGGTCACCGATGTCGGCAATGACATCTTGTATGGCTTCTCAGTGGAACGGACACTTGGATGGGTCGAGGAGGTACTCGAAAGGTTAGGCCGTGTCACACGGGACATCGTGCTGACGGATCTTCCGCTTACGAGTGTCCGGCGGCTCTCGAACCTCAAGTTCTTGGCCTTTCGCACGGCGTTGGTACCGTCCTGCCGGTTGTCGTTGGCTCAAGTCATCCACAGGGCAGAACGGGTCAACGAGGGTTTGGCCGTATTGGCCGAGACGTACGGTGCCAAACTGTTTCGGCTGGATCCGGACTGGTACGGGTTCGACCCGATCCACGTTCGTCCTTCGCAATGGCGGCCGGCGTGGCAGCAGATTCTTGGGGTCGAACCCCAGGAGACGTTCGGTAGGAGCTTCACCATTGAGAGCGTGAAGCTCTATCTCATGCGTCCTGAGCGCCGCTGGTTGTTCGGCAGGGAGCAGGTCACGCCGCAAGCCGGCGTGACACTCCGATCCGGCGGGCACATCTGGTTGTACTAGGACAAGAGGAGACTTCGATGAGGACTGGAGGGATGAGGTGAGCGAGGCAACGCCACTGTCCGCTGGATTGCTAAAGAGAGGAATCATGGGTTTTGTGCTTGGCACCCTCGCAGGAGCAGTCCAAGTCTGGTTTTTCGGGCACGACCTCTCCCATCTCTGGGCCGCAATGGCGGCTGGGGTACTGTACATGACGACCTGGTGCTTGTTCACAGAGTGGTTTCGGCTTGCTGGCGGGAAAATTCTTCTTGGGGGAGTATCGGGCTTGATTGCGGCAATCGTCTGGTGGGCCATTGCCGTCCCCGCAGAAAATGCCTTCATCCAGGCGGTTGTGGCCGGCACTTGTTTTGGCGCTGCCTATGCCTGGTCTGATCGCCGGATGACTTGAATGCCCCGCCAGCGTTCCGATTGATACCGCCACAGCAACAACGCCATTCGGACCGTCCAATCCGCAATCATGGCCGTCCAGACGTAGAACACTCCCATCTGGAGCCACACCCCGAAGAGGAAGGCGAGAGGAACCCGCACACCCCACATGCCGACGGTCGTTGCCCACATGATGAATCGAGTGTCGCCGGCGCCGCGTAAGGAGCCGGCGAGGACCATGGTCAAGGCCAGTGGAATTTGCATCACTGCGACGATCCGCAAAAACTGTGTGCCGAGCTCAATCACCGCCTCATCCTGCGTAAATCCGCGCATCAACGCATAGGGAAAGAAAAAGAAGACGATGCCCATCGCCGTCATGCCGGCCACGGCCAGGCGATTGGCTTCCCAATTCTCGAGCTTGGCTCGGACATACTTGCCGGCGCCAATGCTTTGTCCCACCATCGTGGCCGCCGCGATCGCGAAGCCATAGCCGGGCAAGAATGAGAAGGATTCAATGGACAGCCCGACTTGGTGCGCCGCATAGGAAACGGTCCCGTAAATCAGAACGATCTTCGTATACAACATGATCCCGGCTTGCTGGACCACCCGTTCGCCGGACACCGACGCGCCGATACGCCATGCCGAGTGAATCAAATCAAGGCGTAGAGTCATGGAGCGTGCCAGAATCTTTCGGCAGGACCAGAGGAGATAGGCCGCTCCGGTCGATTCTGCAATACCGACAGCCCAGGCCGCGCCTTGAATGCCCCAAGCCGGGGCGCCCCACTTCCCATACACCAGCGGATAGGCCACCAGGATATGGAGGACATTCACCCCGATCAGCGCATACATGGGAGTCTTTGTGTTGCCGGTCCCCTGGAGAATGGACGACAATACTTGAATCAGAATGGTAAACGGAACCACGAGGAAGATCACGGTCGAATAGGGAATGGCCTGAGTGATGACTTCGGATTGTGCTCCCAGCGCGACCATGGCCGGCCTGTTTCCTGCCACCCCGACGAGAGCCAGCAGCACCGACGCAATGAGCGACAGACCGACAAGATGGGCGGCCGCCTCACCGGCGTCTTTGACACGCCGTGCCCCCCACAGCTGTGCCACCAGTACATTAGCGCCGACCGACAGACCGGATAACAACGTTGTACCGATGAAGACGAGCAGTTGCCCCAGTCCGACGGCAGCGATCGGTTCCGCGCCGAGTCCGCCGACCAAGAACACCGCGACGATACCCTCAGCCCGCTGAAGCAGGCTGCTGATTGTCACGGGAAGAGCTAAGCTGAGGACGGATTTTCGAATACGCGCAACCGCAGTCATAGGGGCCATCCTAGCAGAAGGGCGCCCGGGCGTGGCTGGACAAATGCGTGACGGGTTCGTTAGGGTTTGCGCATGATGATGGATTCGGATCGGGTATCCCGCCCTATGACAGCACCACGCTTGTCCAAATCAAAGTTTTTGGCCGGGCTCCAATGTCATAAGCGGGTCTATCTGGATGTGCACCACCCCGAGTGGGCTGCCCCACCGGACCCGTCGATGCAGGCTGTGCTCGATATGGGGACGGAGATCGGCGTGCTGGCTCGATCCCGGTTTCCCGGTGGCGTCTTGATCGAAGAAACCTACCGCCAACGGGAAGCGGCTCTGGCTCATACGACCCTGGTGGTGGCCGATCCTGCGGCGCCTGCGATTTTTGAAGGCGCGTTTGAGTATGACGGTGTGCTCATCCGTGCGGATGTCCTCGAACGGACGGCGGGAATGGGAGGGGAAACACCAGCCTGGCGGATGATCGAAGTAAAATCCTCTTCGCGTGTAAAGGATGTGCATCTCGCCGACTTGGCGATTCAGAGCGAGGTGTTGCGCGGAAACGGCATCGCCTTGTCGGCCGTGTGTCTCATGCATATCGATACGGACTATGTCTATGCGGGGGGCGAGATCGACGTAAGCCGGCTGTTTGCAATCGAGGATGTAACCGAATCGGTTGGACAGCGACGGGCTGAGGTGCCGGCGCAGGTGGAGGCCATGAAAACTGTCTTGCGCCAGAGCACGCCACCGGTGGTTGAGCCCGGCCCCCACTGTCATGCTCCCTATGAATGTCCGTTCTGGAATCACTGCACAAAAGACAAGCCGGCTCGATGGATCTATTACTTGCCCGGTTCCAAGCAGGTTGTCACAGGGTTGGTCGAACAGGGCATCACGACGATCGACGAGATTCCCGCCGGCACAACACTGTCATTATCCCAGCGTCGGGTGAAGGACAATGTGGAATGGGTCTCCGCGAAACTGGGGGCCGCGCTGGAATCGATCCGATATCCGGTGCACCATGTGGATTTTGAGACGGTCATGCTCGCGGCCCCGCGCTTTGCTTCCACCAGGCCCTATCAATCGATTCCTGTCCAGTGGTCGAACCATATCGAAGACGAGTCGGGCACCTTGAGACACCAGGAATTTCTTCATGAGGAACCGAGCGAGCCCCGCAAGCGATGGGCCGAAGCCTTGATCGAGTCTCTGGGCGAGCACGGGAGCATCTGTGTCTATTCTGCGTATGAAGAGGCGATGATCCGGCAATTGGCTGCTGCGTTTCCGGAATTCCAATCGGCCTTCAAGCCGATTCTGAAGCGCCTCTGGGATCTGCATCCCATCGTCAAAGACCATTACTATCATCCGGCTTTCAATGGTTCGTACTCGATGAAGTCCGTTTTACCGGCGGTGGCCCCCGCACTGGCCTACGACGATCTCCGTATTCGAGAGGGAGGGCAGGCGGCTGCTGAGTACTATCGAATGGTGTTTATTGAAACCGATTGGATTGAGCGGGCTGCAATCCGCGACGCGCTGTTGCGCTATTGCGAGAGAGATACCTTGGCGTTGGTGGAGTTGCGAAGGATACTGAGAGAAAAGGCGGGGAGGTGAAACACTAATGGGGTTTATCCGCCGGCAATAATGAAGAGAGGCTACGCCTGGTGAGCCGGCGGAGCACACGAAGTGTGGTATGGCGGAGAGGTTGGGATTCGAACCCACGGTCGAGGTACCCCGACAGCAGTTTTCGAGACTGCCCGATTCGGCCGCTCTCGCACCTCTCCGATGTAGCGGATTTGTCTGCGAATCGTGAGCCGGCGAGGAGACGGCGCTCAACGAATTCGATGTGGAGCTTACCGTGACAGCGGT
>JABMDG010000371.1 GCA_015904045.1 Nitrospira sp. | reverse complement strand
CCAATCTCAATCTCCTCGGAAGCCGTGAGGAATCGATCTACGGTACGGCAACGCTTCGGGATATTGATGCGTCCTTACGGAAGCTCAGCAACGACCTTGGCGTGGCGCTGGATATCCGTCAGTCGAATCTGGAAGGAGAATTGGTGACGTGGATTCAGGAAGCGCGCGGGAAGTATCAGGGCATCATCATCAACCCGGCGGCCTACACGCATACGAGCGTGGCCATACGGGATGCGTTGGTCGCCGTGGACATGCCCATCGTGGAGGTTCACCTTTCGAATATTTACCGGCGCGAAGAGTTCCGCCGCCATTCATTTGTCTCCGGAGTGGCGTTAGGGCAGATCTCCGGACTGGGCCCGGACGGGTACTTGCTGGCGCTTCGAGGGTTATGCGGACATCTGTCATCGAATGAGCGGAAGGCGGGTCCCATCGGGAACCGATCGGCACGGGGTGCGAAGACGCGCAAGTCGTGAACTGGCGCAGGCCGTGTTTTTTGCATGAAGGGGGCACAGAGTGATTTCGACCGTGGATTTTCGTAGCGGGGTTCGTTTGATGGTAGAAGGTGAGCCGTTCTATATTGTTGAATTTCAGCATGTGAAGCCCGGGAAAGGCGGCGCCTTCGTCCGGACCAAACTGAAGAGCTATCTTTCCGGGAATGTCCTTGATCGGACTTTCCGCTCAGGGGAGCGGTTCGATGAGCCTGACTTGGAAGAGCGAGACATGCAGTTTCTCTACGCTACTGGAGACGCGTACACGTTCATGGACACAGAGACGTACGAACAGCTGACATTTGAGAAAAACCAGCTGGGTGAGAATGCGGATCTATTGAAAGAGGATATGACGGTGAAAATTCTGGTCTATGAGCATCGGCCGATTGCCGTCGAACTCCCAAATTTCATCGAGCTCAAAGTCGTCGACGCAGACCCCGGCGTGCGGGGCGACACCGCTTCGGGAGGAACCAAGCCGGCAGTTGTTGAAACCGGCGCGACGATCAAAGTGCCGCTCTATTTGGAAGTTGGAACCGTGATCAAAATCGACACCCGCACCAGGTCCTATGTGGAGCGTGTCAGGTGAGCAAGCGTCGATCATCTCCGTCGAAGAAGAAGCCCCGTTCAATCGTCCTCCCGGCCGCGTTTAATTCCGGGGCTCAGGACCTCTTGCTGACGGGTGGCCAGACCAAACAGATTCAAGATCTCATCGATCTTCTTCGCAGAAACAACCTCACTGAGTTAGAGCTTGAGCGACAGGGAGTCCGGATCCGCGTTCGTCATGAAGCCGGGGCCAAAGCGGTTACGGTATCCGCACAGGAAGCTGTTCCCAGCGCCAGTCCGCCTGCGGTACGGCCCACGACGGCAGCCGGTTCGCCCCCGGAAGACATGGCCGGATTGGTAACCATCACGTCGCCCATCGTCGGAACATTTTACCGATCGCCGTCTCCGGACGCGGATGCCTATGTCGAAGAGGGCGATTTCGTCAAGAAGGGGCAGGTGCTGTGTATCGTCGAAGCCATGAAACTGATGAATGAAATCGAGTCCGAAACGGACGGGCGTATCGTCAAGATCTTGGCGGAAAGCACCAAGCCGATTGAATATGGTCAGGCGTTGTTCTTGATTGATCCCAAAGCCACCGCGTAATTCGTTCTCGCCGTACCGGAGCCAACACGTGTTCAAGAAAGTTCTCGTTGCCAATCGCGGAGAGATCGCGCTGCGGGTGATTCGAGCCTGTAAAGAGCTTGGCATCAAGACCGTCGCCATTCATTCCGAAGCTGATGCCGCGAGTCTGCACGTGCGTGCGGCCGATGAAAAAGTGTGCGTCGGTCCTGCGGAAGCCGCGCTGAGTTATCGCAATATTCCCAATGTCCTGAGTGCCGCCGAAATTACCAGCGTGGATGCCATTCATCCCGGGTACGGGTTTCTGTCGGAAAACGCGCACTTTGCCGAAGTGTGCGAGTCCATCGGCATCAAGTTCATCGGGCCCACGTCTGAAAACATCGCCATGATGGGGGATAAGGCCAAAGCCCGTGAGGTGGTGGCCAAGCGGGGACTGCCGGTCACACCCGGGAGTCTCGGAGAACTGAAGAGCGAAGACGATGCATTGCAAGCCGCGCACAAGATCGGATTTCCTGTCATTATCAAGGCGACTGCCGGCGGCGGGGGCCGCGGCATGCGCGTCGTAAACAAAGCCGAAGATTTGGGCCGGGCTTTTCAAGCCGCCCAAGCCGAGGCGAAGGCTACCTTCGGCAACGAAGGCGTCTATCTGGAGCGATATTTTCTGGAACCGCGCCATATCGAAGTTCAAGTGCTGGCCGATCACCGGGGCCATGT
>JABMDG010000370.1 GCA_015904045.1 Nitrospira sp. | reverse complement strand
TCAGCGAGAGAAGGCTCCGCCTAGGGCACACAGGCGTCGAAAATCTCCTCGCAATCGTTCGATGCATCGAAAGTGGGTGGTACAAAGCGGTACCGGACGTCGACGACACGATCATCGGCTAGGACGACCGTGGCCCAGCACCCGTGACGGATGGTGGAGACGCTGCTTTTGCCCACCGGTTGCGACTCCTCCAGGATCGGCGCTTCCCGATAGTATCTGAGCAGTAAGAATTCTCCCTCTGTAATTTCCTTCTTGGGAGCGCCGGCGCACGCGAGGATGAGGGATTTGGACTTGCCGACCAGTATTTGTTGATTCGGATATTCGCCGACCTGGGCCGGGGTCGAACAACCGGCCGGCCCCACTATTGCGAACACTCCCAACCCCATCGTGAGAAGTCGTGAGCCAAACATGGGCGGCATTGTCGTCGGATCATCGGAGAAAAGCAATGGCGTGCGGGCTGTATGAAACGGAAGCGGTGTAGGCGAGCATCACCCGACGAAATCCGGGTCCAACCGGTTCAGCGGTTTAACGGAGAGCGCTTTGATTTCGTTGTAGACGACGGTCCGTCCCACCTGGCGCAGGCGGCTAAAGATACCTTCGACGACCACAAAATCGCCTTCGCGCACTTCCACTTGGCCGAGGCTGATGACTTTGACTGTGCCGGCTGGGTCTTGGAGGAGAAATCCATACGCCGGCTGTCCTTGACGGTTTGTCGCCAGCTGAACATTGGTCACCTTTCCGGTGACGACGACATCCCGGTGGTCGTACTGCTCAGGATGCGCCAACAGCTCCGCGATTTCGATGAGGCTGATGGCCCAGGCTCTGGGTCCGGGTGTGATCGAGGTGCAGAGTCCCGTCATGAGGACGAGCATCACGGCACACATGCCCACACATGTGAACGAAAGAGACGGGCCGACCGCCTGGGGTCTTCCAACCATGACGTTCATTATATCCTGCCGATGAAGATTCGCAAGCACAGACGGATTACCACTTATCCGACCCCCTGCCGCTGGCGTCTTCTCCGATAAAATTATGGAGGATCTGCTTTTGGAGTTCAGTCAGTTCGGGCTTACTCGGTTCGGCTGGAGTGGGCAGCGCACCGACCGGTTCCTTTGGAGTCGGCACGGTTCGTGTGAGCAGCATCTCTTCCAGAGCGGATGGGCTGCGATCGAAATCATTCTGCATGGACACCAATCGCTGCAGTCCGAAGAGTGTGCGTGTCGGTTCGCTGTGAACTGCGTTGGAGCTGGCGCCAAACACCAGGGAATTCCAAAACTTCAACTCGATCGCTTCCGGAATGTCGATGGCCACGTAGGCGGCCAATTTCTCGATCAGAGCGGATTCGGTTTGTTCAAGACCGTCGTAGGCGGCCACGGACCGTTCGATCGGCGTGCGTGAGAGCACGGCAATCGTGTCATTCCAGAGTTCGAGTGAAGGAGCACTCTGTGCCGACACGGGAATACCCGACAATCTCGACTGGAGTGCAACGAGGTAGTGGGACAAGAACTTCACTTTGCGGGCGGCCAATGTGCCGGCGGGCAATCCCCAGATGTGGCCGATCTCGTGGTCTTGCAACGTCGTCAGGTTAGAGGTTTTCCGTTCTCGTTCAGCCAGGTCGAGCCGTTTTTTGAATCGTTCGGCAAACCGGAGCAGCGTCTGGAACTCGATAGCCAGCCGGTACCGTTGGAACTCTTCAGCGGTCATGTCGTCCTTGTCCCATCGCTCGCGCAACGCCCGGAGCGCCGGTTGGGGAACGGCCGTTCTGGCTGTGGATTTCAGATTGTCAATCGCACTGTGGGAAACACCACGCTCGGCCAGCAAGGACGCGGCGCACGCAGTCATGGCATCGGCGGTCTCGGTCAACGTCCTGAGCGCGGTGCATTGCAGCGATGTCCGCTCTCGGCGCAGTCTCGCACGGCGGCGATATTCGTCCAGTCGGCTTGTCATCGCCGCGATGGATTCCTGCGTCATCGTCGTGACAGGTTTTTTCCCGGAGACGCATCGAGGATCGGGCCGGTCGGACACCATGAACAGAATTTCCTCGTGCGTCACGTCCAGATATTGGAGGAGCAACAGTTTGACCAGGACGCGGCCTTGAACCGGCAGGTTCGCAATGACCGATTCGATTATGACCGCCGTCAGGGGGGTTGTTGTGGGTGTCGTCACCATGCGACTACTCTCAGGCCGAGCCGGCTTGCCGGTGATGTGTTTCGAGGTACTGGGCGACGTACTCACGTACGTCCTGCACCGAGCCATTGATGAACAGGTTTCGAGGAATTTCCACCCGAACCAATTGGGCGGGATCGATACCCCGTTCCCTGGCATACTGTTCGTCGATATAAAGGCTCACAGACCCGTCCGGGAAACGAAGGGCGTAGAGGGCTGTGGTGTCGGCCATGTTCACAGGTACAAGTCGGCATGCATCAATCCAGCCGCTGTTGGTACAGGTAACATAGGGCCTGTGACG
>JABMDG010000037.1:4097-6658 GCA_015904045.1 Nitrospira sp. | reverse complement strand
GTCCTTTGGAAAGAGCCGTGCCCGCATGCTGACTGAGGAACGGAAAAAGATCACGTTTTCCGATGTTGCAGGCATCGATGAAGCGAAGGAAGAAGTGCTCGAAATCGTCGAGTTCCTGAAAGATCCCAGGAAGTTTCAGAAACTCGGCGGCCGGATTCCCAAGGGTGTGTTGGTCGTCGGGCCTCCGGGAACGGGGAAAACGCTCTTGGCCAAAGCAATCGCGGGTGAAGCCGGTGTGCCGTTCTTCAGCATCAGTGGATCGGATTTTGTGGAAATGTTTGTCGGTGTCGGCGCATCCCGCGTGCGCGACTTGTTTGAGCAGGGGAAGAAGCACGCGCCATGTATCATTTTCATCGATGAAATTGACGCGGTCGGCCGATTGCGTGGCGCAGGGCTCGGCGGAGGCCATGATGAGCGCGAGCAGACGCTGAATCAGCTGCTGGTGGAAATGGATGGATTCGACACGACCGAGGGCGTCATTCTAGTAGCAGCAACCAACCGGGCCGATGTGCTTGACCCAGCCTTGCTGCGTCCAGGCCGTTTCGATCGCCAGGTTGTCGTGAATCGTCCGGATCTCCGCGGCCGATCAGAGATTCTCAAAGTCCATACGAAGAAGGTGCCGGTTGCAGCCAATGTAGAATTGGAAAAGATTGCTCGAGGAACGCCTGGTTTTTCTGGCGCTGACTTGGAAAATCTTGTGAACGAAGCAGCGTTATGGGCGGCCCGCCAAAACAAGAAAGAAGTCGAGACTGTGGACTTCGAAATGGCGAAGGACAAGGTCATGATGGGTGCCGAACGCAAGAGCATGATGCTGACAGAGGAGGAGAAACGGATTACGGCGTATCACGAGGCCGGCCACGCCCTGATGGCGAAACTCTTGCCGGGAACCGATCCGGTTCATAAAGTGACGATTATTCCACGAGGCCGGGCTCTTGGCTTGACGATGCAGTTGCCGACCGACGACCGCCATAACTATTCGAAGGAATTCCTATATAACACGCTCGCGATTCTCATGGGTGGTCGGGTTGCAGAAGAACTCGTCTTTCAGCATGTCACAACCGGCGCCGGAAACGACTTGGAGCGCGCGACAGATCTGGCGAGAAAAATGGTCTGTGAGTGGGGGATGAGTGAAAAGCTAGGGCCGCTGACGTTCGGGCAGAAAGAGGATGCGGTCTTCCTGGGCCGTGATTTTTCGGCCAAGCGGGATGTCAGCGATCAGGTCGCGTTGGAGATTGATCTTGAGATCAAACGGTTTGTGACAGAGAACTATGAGCGCGCGAAGCGCGTGTTGACCGAACAAATGACCAGCTTAAAGGCGTTAGCTGAAGCGCTTTTGGAAAAAGAAGTGCTGGATGCGCCGGAGATCGATCAAATTCTCTTGCGGTCTTCCTCTCAAACGGTGCCTGTCTAACAGCTCTCTCGATAGTCACCGGTTCCCTTATGGGAGGGAACCGGTGCAATTTTCTTATCAAGACGCTGAACTGGGTTCGTGTGCTTCGTATGCGACGAGGCACACATGGGATTCGAACTCTGTCATATAACCGATGACACGATTCAGCATGAGCAGATCTTCCTCGCAAGCAGTGCCCTGTCAGACGTGGTTTGTCGCCAGGGGACGAGAAATTACGTGCGGCGAGCGTCCGCTGGTTATGGGCATCGTGAATGTCACGGATGATTCGTTTTACGATGGAGGGCGATATCTAGACTCCGAACGGGCTATCGCCCATGCGATCAAATTGCTTGAACAGGGGGCGGATATTCTGGACATTGGAGCTGAATCGTCCAGGCCGGGCGCCCATCCGGTGAAAGAGGAGGACGAGCTGGGCCGAGTGGTTCCCGTCATCGCCGAGCTGGCACGCCGGACAACAGTCCCGATATCTGTGGACACGACCAAGTCACGAGTGGCGCAAGCCGCCTTGGATGCAGGCGCCTCCATTGTCAACGATGTCAGTGCGTTGCGGGACGATACAGCAATGGCGTCGGTGGTGGCGCGATCCGGCGCGGGCGTCGTCCTGATGCATATGCAAGGGACTCCCCAGACCATGCAGACGGCGCCGACGTATGGTGAGGTGGTGGCGGAGGTGATGCAGTTTTTCAAGGAACGTATGCGGGTAGCAATGGAAGCAGGTATCGCTCAAATAAATATCGTGCTTGATCCTGGAATTGGTTTTGGTAAGCTGCTGGAGCACAACCTCGAATTGCTGAATCGTCTGGCGGAGTTGGCGATGTTGGATCGTCCGTTGCTTGTCGGAGTGTCACGAAAAGCCTTCATCGGCCAACTGGTCGGCCGCTCTGCGGAGTATCGCGAATGGGGAACCGCCGCCGCAGTGGCGCTTGCCGTCGACCGGGGCGCTCGAGTTCTACGTGTGCATGATGTGGGGATGATGGCGGATGTCGTCAAGGTGGCGGCGGCGATCGGATCCGGCACGCCATCAGGAAGAAAGGCGCATGATGCGTAAATTATTCGGGACAGACGGCATCCGAGGCACGGCTAATCTTGACCCCATGACCAGCGAAATGGCGATGCAGTTGGGACGGGCGGCCGCGCATATTTTTATGCG
>JABMDG010000037.1:0-3997 GCA_015904045.1 Nitrospira sp. | reverse complement strand
AAGTTCTTCTCAAACGATGGGTTCAAGCTGCCCGATGAGGTGGAGGCCCGGATTGAGGAATTGATCGTATCCGATGAGATCAGCCACCTTCGGCCGACGGCGGATTTGATCGGTAAGGCCTATCGCATCGATGATGCGGATGGACGGTACATCGAATTCACCAAGCGCTCGCTGCCGCGCGATCTGGATTTTCAAGGGCTGAAGCTCGTCGTCGATTGCGCCAACGGCGCCGCATACAAGGTGGCCCCGACGATTTTGAGAGAGCTGGGCGCCAAGGTGGAAATTATCGGAAACCAGCCGGACGGCATGAATATCAATGCCGGCTGTGGGGCTGTCCACCCAGGGCAGCTTCAAGAAGCGGTTCTCCGCCATCGAGCCGATATTGGGATCGCGCTGGACGGCGACGCAGATCGGGCGATTTTTGTGTGTGAACAGGGAACAATCATCGATGGAGATCATGTCATGGCAGCCCTGGGACTCGATCTTCATAAACAGGGACTTCTGGCTCGGCAGACAGTGGTCGGAACCGTGATGAGCAACTTCGGCCTGGAACTCTCCCTGTCTAAGGCCGGCATCAAGCTGGTCCGAACGCCGGTTGGTGACCGGTATCTGCTGGAACGGATGCAGGCGGAAGGCTACAATTTCGGCGGTGAACAGTCTGGACATTTTATCTTTCTCGACCACAATACGACCGGGGACGGACTGATTTCAGCGCTGCAAGTGCTGTCTCTCATGAAGCGCACAACACAGCCTTTGTCGGAGCTGGCCAAAGCGATGTCGGCGGTCCCTCAGATCTTGCTGAATGTGAAGGTCAAGCAGAAGGCGGATTTGGAATCGATCCCCGATATCGCACGGGCGATGCGGGAGAGCGAGCAGCGCCTGAACGGCTGCGGACGGGTGGTCGTTCGGTATTCCGGGACCGAGCCATTGCTGAGGATTATGGTAGAAGGCGAGAAGGATTCCGTCATCAACGATGTGGCGGAAGGGCTGGCTCGCGTCGTGCGAGCGCATATCGGATAAACGGTTCTCCTCTGCATGAGGGGCCTCATGCTGCCGTCCCTCACTGCTGCGTTTCTATTCGGTCTCTTCTGCGGATCGCAATTTCCCTTCTTTCCTGTCGTTCTCTCCGGTCTGTTGGCTGGACTTGCCCTTGGATCGAGTCTGCTCGAGCGGGCCGGGCTCATTGAGTTGAAACGGGCGCTGTGGCTGTATGGCGCTCTCCTTTCCGGAGTACTCTATTGGAGTATTCTGATTCCGCCGCTCCATCCTGATCAGTCTCCTCCCGATCGTCGTGACATGCTACAAACCGAGGTCACCGGCCGTATCGTGGCGCCTGTTCAGCACGGTCCGGACCGCCAAACAATGCTGATTGAGTTTCAAGATGCCAACTCAGAATCACGATGGCTGCGTCTCGTGTGGCGACAGTCTGACGATACCTTGTATCAAGGAGATCTGGTGTCGTTTAGGGCGAGACCCCATCCTCCAATCGGATCATTGAATCCGGGAGGGTTCAACTACGCTGCCTATTTGGAGCGTCAGGGAATTAGCCTCACGGCGACGGTTGCAGGAGAGCATGTAGTGCGCATCGTGGAGTCAGGTGAAGAGCCCTGGCGCTGGATGCTATGGAATCGAATCGATCGCTGGCGGGCGATGATTCGAAACGCGGCCGTCAATACATTGAGTCAACCATCGCTCGGCATTTTCCTCGGAATCATTATAGGAGAACGAGGGTTTCTTCAACCGGAACTTCAGGAATGGTTCATGGCGACAGGTACGGTGCATCTGCTGTCGATCTCAGGGTCGCATCTCGGTTTAGTGGCCTTGGTCGTGTTCTGGATCGGCAAACAGTCAATCTTGAGGTTGCCAGCAACTCTGTTACTGGAACTCTCTCGAACTATCACTCCTACAAAGATCGCAATTCTTGCGACCTGGCCGGTCGTGGCACTGTATGCCTTGCTGGCCGGCGCTGAACTGGCGACCATCCGTTCCTTGGTGGATGGTTCAGGGACTCCGCTGGTGTGCCGGTATTCCTGGTGGAGCGTGGCATGTCGCGGCTCCTTCGATTCCTGCCATCATCGTGTTTTACGCAGGACTCCTTGTAGTCAGTATGGGCAGTATGCCGCGTCGCCTCCGCATCGTGGGGGCAGGCATCGCCCTCTTTTTCATGTGCTGGTGGGTTGCTTCACCCCGTGTAGGGCCGGATGGGGATCACTGGCGAGTGACGTTTCTGGACGTGGGGCAGGGCGACAGCGCCGTCATTGAATTGCCCGATGGTCAAACGGTGCTGATCGACGGTGGGGCGCGATATGAGCGTTTTGATATGGGGCGCGGGGTGGTGGCGCCGTTTCTTTGGAACCGAGGCATTGCTCATCTTGATCACGTCATAGGGACACATGATCAGCTCGATCATGTCGGCGGACTGATCTGGGTTCTCCGTCATATTCCAGTCGGCCGATATTGGGCGAATGGGGTTGATCGGTCAGAACAGTTTTCTATCGATCTTGATGCAGCGCTGACCGAGAACCAGATATCACGACACATCGCCGCTCGCGGGCAAGAGCTGTTGCAATCCGGTCCTTGCCAGTTGACCATTCTCAATCCGCCGGAGGGCACAAGCAGTGAACGAGCGATACCGCGACCGAGCGGGACATTTCTGAACAATCAGTCCATCGTGTCGCGCGTACAATGTGGCGCCCACTCGATCTTGTTTGCGGCAGATATTGAGGTCGATGGCCTGCGCCGGCTTGGGGAAGAGGGGCGTCGGCCCGTGACCGTCGTGAAGGTTCCCCATCACGGCGCGCGTAGCTCGCTTGATCGTGAGTGGCTTGGGAAAATCCGTCCCCAATACGCCGTGATTTCGGTTGGACGGGCCAATTCCTATGGGCATCCGGTTCCCGATGTTCTCGAAGCCTATGCCAATGAGGATATTCGTGTGCTTCGTACGGATCATGATGGGGCGATCTGGATGACGGGACGGATTTCAACATCAGAAATAGCTGTGGCGCGCATGCGTGATGTCCTGCTGCATCCTGTTGTTCCCCAGCATTGTCTCTGGCGCTGTGAACAGGAGAATTGGCACCGCCTGTGGCTTCAATTCCGTGATCGTCCAGATCTGCCGTTTATTTAGCCGCGCATGGCACCAAAGGGCGCTATGCAGGATGCTCAAAATGGCCGTCCAGCGAGGCCGCAGCGAGCGAAGAGGCCGAATCGTACTTTGTGCCGTACGTTGAGCCTCTGAGCGACGCGAGAACAAAGCTGGCGGACTTTTTCAGCATCCTGCTAGAAAGGCTTGCACTCCTCCGCTATTCCCGCTAGAAGATTCCCCATGGTTCCCACGATTGAATGGAGGGACGGCACGGTCCGTCTCTTGGATCAAAGCCGGCTTCCGGGCGCCGTCGAATTTCTCGACTGCCGCGACTATCGTGAGGTTGCCGACGCGATTCGAGAATTGAAAGTACGGGGGGCGCCTGCAATCGGCGTGACGGCAGCGCTGGGCATCGCCTTAGGCGCGCAATCTGTCAGCGAGACAGAGTATCGGAGCTTCTCCAGAACCGTCCGTACTATCTGCGATCAACTTGCGGCTACGCGACCGACCGCCGTCAATCTCTTTTGGGCAATCGAGCGGATGAAGCAGAAGCTTGATTCGTTGCAGAGCCAGCCGATCCCGTGGATCAAACAAGCCTTGATCGTGGAAGCTCAGGCTATTCTTGATGAGGATATTGGGCTATGTCGGGCGATGGGACGGCACGGGGCGGACCGTGTCGGTGCCCATCGGCCTCTCAGTGCAATATCTCGGCGGCAAGCTCTCAGTCGAGTACGTGCTCAACAAGTTCAAAGGCAATTTGAACCCCGGCGATGTTATTCTTGTCAACGATCCCTACAACGGCTACTGCTGCCATCTGCCCGACTGGGGTTTTTACCGGCCGATTTTTTACAAAGGCGAGCTGCTCTTCTTCACCTTTTGCCGCGCCCACCAGATGGACACCGGCGGCGCCTA
>JABMDG010000369.1 GCA_015904045.1 Nitrospira sp. | reverse complement strand
CTACCTCACTCCCAAGTATCAGCTCATCACCCCGACGATCGTGCCGTACGAAGTGTACAAGAAGATCAAACGTGAACGAGGCGAGGAAACGGCCTTACTGTTTGCAGGACGGCTCAATGCAACTCAAGTGGTTCACCTGACGGAATCCATCGCATTGCTCGCGGCGGATTTAAGTCTCCGACATGGTTTGGCCATGGCTGATGCGATCGTGTATGCCACGGCAAGGGATCAGGAGGCTGAAGTGGTGACGGGGGACGCGGATCTCAAAGAACTGCCGGGGGTGGTCTACATCAAGTAGCGGGGCGGGCAGGTCTCTTCTGGCAAAGACAGCTTACCTGTCTCCTATCCAAATCCAAACCAACCTTCAGTTGAATCGGGGACTCATTATCTCGGTATCGCGATTGCTGCCGGCGGATAAACACCTGCATGGGTTTCCCCTAACCTCCGCAAACCAGAACCAGAGCCGTTAGCAATGTATCCGATCCGATTCGCTTGAATCTGTTTGTATCCAGCCGTTTTGGATACAGCCTGACATCGGTTCGTGCGCAATGTTGATGTACAGCCACGAATGAACATTGAAAACAAACCAGTTTGCTGCCGGATTCTTCTGTAGTTTCTCAGTGTCGTCAGGGTGCGGGGATCATGAGCATGCTCCTTGCTGTTAGCCCACATTATTCATGAACACTTCTACTGCAACCGCCGATACGCCGCTGCGACAAGCTTGGCCGCGGCCTGTCTGCGTCCAAGCGGGCAGGCTCGCCCCTCGTGACCTCGACATACTGTTTCAAGTATGCCTCAGTCTCTCGGGTCTCCGCGTGCCCGTCTCGCTTGGCGTCTTGGCGGTCTCGTCACGAACCGTCATGAGTAATGTGGGCTTGAGCCGGCTCATGTCGAACGTATGTATTCGGTACCGGTTCACTCTGATGAGGGAGGTGCATGTGTGAGAAGGAATAGACGAAGATTTCAACTGCTCAACGGATTTGGCCATTCCTCCATGGTTTCTTCCCCACTTCATCCGACTGCCGGTCTGTGCCAGATGCAGCATGACCGGTCCTCCGAAAGGATCGTCGGCCATCTCACACAGCTCATTTCCGAGATCCGCCGGATGATCGATGGCCTTCATCAAGGTGTCACGCAGGAGTTTGATTTGACCGCTGAACTCAGCGCACTCCAGGCGGCGTACGAGCAAATCGGGAATCTGCGAATGACATTGGCCCTTCACCCGGCGGCAATTGAGGTGCTGACTCAGCAGGAAGCGAGAGAAATTCTGGACATTGTGCGGGAAGCGCTTGGTACCCGTGTCCGCAATGCCGGGGTGACCCACGCGACGGTGTCGATCCGAAAACGCGGTGCCCGAATCCGTGTGCGTATCTGCGACGATGGCGCCGGACTCGCGAGGGTGGACGGTCGGAGTCCAGGCGATAGTATGGCGCTGATCACATCTCGCGTGCGGAAGCTCAGGGGCACTATGCGCCTTCAAGTTAAGAGAGGCCGAGGTGCCCATCTTCTCGTCGAGTTCTCGTTGGAGCCGATTCTTGTTTCCGTGTGACACGATCCAGTTCAATGATCCATCCTTCCCTTCGCGCGACCCGAATAGCCGGTGCGTCGGACGTCAAGGTCGGCGAGAGGCGATGACGATCTCTCTCACGCTTCGTTCATTGACGCCCCTGGCGTCGGTTGTGTATAAGGAAACTGGGCGTTGGCCTCAACTGAACTGAGTGGAATTGGAGTGTTATGTCCGCACGCGAATTTCATGATGGCGCGCAAGACGGATTAGTGGCTGTCGAGCCGCTTGATCCGTCGAAGATCTCCTCCTTCGACGACCTGCTCGTCGCGATGGGCAAGACCGCGTTCGGCGGTCGCAAACTGGGCGAAGCCTTCGAAGTGCTGTGGGCCATGATCCAGGATCCTGATTGCAAGGTCGTCATGACATTGTCCGGCGCGATGACCATCGCCAAGATGGGCAAGATCGTCAGCATGATGATCGATCAAGGCATGGTGCAGTGCATCGTGTCCACCGGGGCGCTGATCGCCCACGGTCTTAGTGAATCCATCGGCAAGACGCATTACCAGCATCATCCGTCGATGAGTGACGAAGAACTGTTTCGCAAGGGGTACAATCGCGTCTACGACACGCTGGAAATGGAAGCGAATCTGAATTATGTCGAGCATGTGGTGTCGCAAACGTTGAAACGGATTGACCACGACCGGCCGCTCTGCTCGGAAATCTTGACGCGCGAGTTGGGGAAGACCCTGGCCGAGGAGTATGGCGGCGAGGGCATTCTGAAGAGCGCCTATCTCAAGAATGTGCCGGTGTTCATTCCCGCTTTTACCGATTCCGAAGTCGGCCTCGATGTCGGGACCTGGGCGATGGCTCGGGAAATCGATCGGGCCCGCTCTCAAGCCTGCGGGAAGGGCGATCTGGCTGTCTTGGCCGCGATCCATCAGTCCTATCCGTCATTCAATCCCTATCTCGATCTCAACAGTTACGCCGATCACGTGCTCTCGGCGAAGCGGCTGGGCATTTTTACGATCGGCGGGGGCGTCCCCAGGAATTGGGCGCAACAGGTCGGTCCCTACATCGAAATCGGCAACCTGCGTCTGGGGCTCAGCGTGAAGCCGCCTCGATTCCACTATGGAGTTCGGATTTGCCCTGAACCGGACTATTGGGGCGGGCTGAGCGGATGTACGTATCAGGAAGGGCTCTCGTGGGGCAAATTCGTGACTCCAAAGGACGGGGGGCAGTTTGCCGAAGTGCTGAGCGATGCGACAGTCGTGTGGCCGCTCCTGATGATGGGGCTGGTGGAGCGACAACGGAAGAAGGCCGATGGGACCGTTCGTTCATGAGGATGACGGGCGCGCGGGTCGCGTTATCCGCGATTCTCTGTGGTGTACTCTGGCCCCTGTCGCTGTGGGCCGCGGATGCAACCGAAACCGATGGGCGGGTCAGAGGCCGGGCGAGTGCGCCGGTGACCCTGATCGAATACTCCGATTTTACGTGCGGGTTTTGCCTGAAATTTTTCAAGGACACCTGGCCGCGCATTCAAGCCCGCTATGTTGAGACCGGGAAGGTACGGTTTCTTTACCGGGACTATCCCCGCGCTGATCAGGGACCCGGCGTCGATGCCGCGATGGCGGCGCGATGCGCCGGCGAACAAGGCAAGTATTGGGCGATGCATGATCGGTTGTTTGCGGAAGGCGGGCGGCTTCACAGCACGGTCTACTTCGAACATGCGGCTGCGATCGGACTGAATCGAGCCGCGTTTGACCGCTGCCTCAAAGAGGGACGATACACGAAGTCGATCTTCGAAGATCGGCAAGAGGCCAATCGGTGGGGGTTTCATGGAACGCCGGGCTTTATCCTTATGCGGACGAACAACGAGCCGACCGAAAAGGAGCCGGCGGTTGCGATTCCGGGGGCGTTTCCCTTCGAGATGTTTGCCGAAGAAATCGATCGGTTGCTGGCCGGCACGCCGCAGTGATACACGATGGGATCGTGGCTGAGTGCATCGCGACAGCCCGGTTCGCGTTGGATGTCGGGACATATTCATTCTGGTCGTTAGGAAGGTAGGACCGTCTCATGGCGTCACAGTCATTTTGGCCCGTCTCTCATCGGGACGACGATTTTTGGGTCTGCATGTCGTGCTTGGGAGAAGTCTTTTTTCGAAAAGTTCCGATGCCGGATTGCCCCTCCTGTCACGGCGTCTCGACGTATGAAGGGTTTACCCTCGACGCGATCCGTGATTGGGGCACCGAGGAACTGATTGCCAAGGCTGTGGCGGCGCAAGCAGCGTCCGCCGCCGCGCAACTCGCCACCGAATCCGCTGCGCCGGTCGAAGCGGCGGATTAATCATTGCCGACCCCGCGAGCGTCTCCGTGCAGGAACCGCGTCCCTTTTTCGTTCACGGCCAATGGAAGCACGGCGAGCGGACGGCTCGCGTCGTCAATCCATTCACCGGGCAAACAATAGCCGAAGTCGTGCAGGCTACGGAAGCCGATGTCGAACAGGCCATCGCATCCACGGCCGATGCGGCGGTGGCGATGGGCAAGCTTCCAGCGCATGCCCGCTACAACATGCTCCAGCAGATCGCCGCGCTCCTTTATCGGCGGCGCGATGAGCTGGCCTCGCTGATCACGGCCGAGGCCGGCAAGCCGATCACCGATGCGAAGCGGGAAGTCAGCCGGGCCGTGCAAACCTTTACGGTTGCGGCCGAGGAGTCCAGGCGA
>JABMDG010000368.1 GCA_015904045.1 Nitrospira sp. | reverse complement strand
CCGTGCCATTCGTGATTTCTGGCTTCAACGCGTTCGTCAGTTCCTGTTCGACCTTAACGAGGCTGCCTCTTTTCAGATCTACTTCCTGCTCAAGTTCAATATTCCGGCGCTTTGCCGCTTCCAGCTCCGCCGCCAGCCGCTCCTGGTTGGTCTCCAACCACTGCCGCTCGCGTTCGAGTGCCACGAGACGGGCCGCCATGTCGTCCGTTGTGGACTGGTTGGTATACGAGGAACAGCCGACCAGCAGGACCAAGCCTGCCGCCAAAACAGTAGTTGTGGATTTCCGCATCATGATCCGTTCTTTCTGGCATCACACGATCATAGATCCTGCGCGCCTCCTCTTCATGAGTCCTCTCATGGCAACCGGGGAGCTGAGTGGCAACCTCTGGGCACAGCCTGCCCCGAAAGCGTGAGCCCTTCAGCACGCTGAGCCGCAAGATTTCTGAGTATCCTCACGTTCACCACCGCCCCGCAATTGATGCAGCGCAACACACCACGTCCTGCGACTTGCTCTTCGAGTTCTTCATCCACACAGAGATCCACAACCATCAATCCGTTGCATCGCTTACATCGCATCGTATGCCCTCCTGAGGGTTTCCATGCACGACTTGACTGATTCTGCCCCTGTCACAGATCCTTCCCGGGTTTGATGTGCGCGAAGGGTCGTGTTCGCGATCGACCACGAGTTGGAGTGAAGGCAGCAACCCGCTCGGATGCGGAGGAGTTCAACACCCTGCCGATGTCCACGATGAAATCGACGAACGCGCCGATCAGCGATTCACGACAAGCTGATCCCTGAGTTCCGTTCAGCCGTCCCCACTTGCCGTTGATCCGTTGCAGCACCACCAACCGATGGGTCTTCATGTCTGACTGTTCGGTCGCCAACAAGAAGTCTTCTCCGTTAAGGCCTTCGACAAGGAGTCCTCGAACGATCATATGGAAATCCTCTCTATGGCGGTAACCGCGATAGCGGTCGAGGACGGCGCGACAAGTGGGGTTGGCTTCCTCAACACAGCGCTGACCTACTACAATCTCCGTGCCACTGCCCTGACAATCGAAATTACGCCGGATAATGGAGCGATTCCGTCGAATCGCTCCATTGCGGATGCCTCCTAGATTGTTTCATCCTGAAACAATGGGGTGTCTTATGAGACAGGCATCTCACTATATGAGACAGTCAGAGGCTGTCGAGAGGTGGTGTGTTACTCAAGCGTGGAGGGAACGGCTGGCATGGCGTCATCGCCCCTGCCCCCGAACCCATCGCTGAAAGAAAGCAGAGTAGAAAAAGCCACGATCCGGACTGCTTGATGGAACCTGTTTGATGCACAGACTGACGTGTGATGGCGCTTAGCGCTCACGACCTGCGCCTCCCTGTGCATCTTTCTCCCGTTGCACATAGCACCGCGCCGCTTCGGATCTCCGGGAGATTCTCAAGCGCTTGTAGATTTTCCGCAGGTAGGTCATCACCGCTCGGAGCTGGACGTTCAATTCCCGCGCGATTTCTTTGTTGGTTTTTCCCGCCGCCACAAGCGAAAGGAGCCGAAGCTCGTCTCTCGAGTACTTCTCCTCCATCATGTGCCGACCCTGATCCCGAATCCACGCCAGGATCTGCTGAGTCAGATGCTTGTCCATAACCGCGCGGCCGGAAGAAGCGGATTCAATGCCTTGTGCAACGTCCTCGCCGGATGCGGTCTTCAAGAGATAACCCCGTGCACCGGCGAGAATAGCCGAATGCAGAAGATGTGTATCGTCACAGTCGGTAAAAAACAGAACAGCGATAGTCGGGTGCGAATTATGGATAATTCGGCACATGTCGATTCCACTGGCCGAGCCGATTCGGACCTCCGACACCACCACGTCCGGCCGACACTTTGTGATGGCAGCCAAGGCCTCATCTCTTGTCTGGACCGCCCCGATAACCTCGACGGCACGCCTCTTCGATAGGAATGTTTTTACGCCCTGGAGCGTGATGACGGAGTCGTCGACCAGTAGGACTCGAACAGGTTGTGCGCTGCCCCTTGGTTTGACGATCGGACGGCTGTCGGCTCGCGACAGTGTCAAGCGGTCAGCCGACCGATTCACCGGGCTTCCCAACACCGACCTCTGCCCCTCGCCCCCGGTCACTCCACGCTCCGCGCGCGCTCCCGAATCGCGTTCCTGTTTCACGATGCGTTCAGCGCAATCCATGAGAATCCTGTTCACACGCGACCGGCCTTGGCACCTCACACTGAGCAGCCCGTACTCCTGAGGCCTGGTCAGACACGTTCAACACTCGGCAAATGCCGATAAAGATGCGCCGATCATCGGCTCACGCAGGGCGGATGCTTCATCGCCCATCGACGGAATCCATCCTCTGTTCCGCTTCCGCAGGACAACTAATCAATGAGTCTCCATGGCGTGCCGCGGCTCCCGACGATGACAATACGAATCGGTTTGTGTCTTCTCCGCAACGCGAGTTGTGGGAAAGCGGGTGCCATCATGCCGTTCTACATAACAAGCTTCGTGCCAGACTCGAAGGAACAACTTGGGCAGAATAATCAGTCGCTTTGCGGCGATCCCGACTGGTGCAGACGAATGGGGCCTCTCAGATTGAAACAGCGACGCGTCTCATGAGACAGGTACAGCAGGTCGGGCTC
>JABMDG010000367.1 GCA_015904045.1 Nitrospira sp. | reverse complement strand
TCGAGCGCTTTATCGACATGTGCGAGCTGATAGAGATTGGGCTCAGTCGCCGGCGGCAAGTCCACTCCCGTAGTATGCGCGCCAAGCCGAGACAGCCACAGAGACAACCAGCTCCCTTTGAATCCGGTGTGCCCGGTCAGCAGGACACGCTTGCCTTGCCAGAATGAGTCCATCGGCGGCATTACCACACCTTCCATGGCGCAGAGCCGGACCGCCAGCACTCTTCCAATTGAGTCTTATCGCGTATCGTATCCATCGGACGCCAAAACCCGCGGTGTTCAAACGCCATCAGCTCACCCATGGATGCAAGCCGGTCCAGCGGCGCTCCTTCCCACGGCGTGTGGTCGCCCTCGATCAGATCGATGGCTTTGGGGGAAAGCACGAAGAATCCGCCGTTGATGAATCCCCCATCGCCGGGCGGCTTCTCTTTGAATCCGGTCACCTTCGCCTCATCCAGCACGAGGGCGCCATACCGGCCCGGCGGCACGACCGCGCACACGGTCGCAAGCTTGCCGTGGGATCGGTGGAAGGCGATTTCGGCGCTGACATCAAGATCCGCAACTCCATCCCCATATGTGCAGCAGAACGCCTCCTCTCCACGCAGATACCCTGCGACGCGCTTGAGGCGGCCGCCGGTCAAGGTCTGTTCTCCGGTATCCACCAACGTCACCCGCCACGGCTCGGCATGATTCTGATGGACCTCAACTTTGTTATGCGCGATGTCGATCGTGACATCCGACCGGTACATGAAATAATTGACGAAGTAATCCTTGATCACGGTTCCCTTGTATCCGAGACACACCACGAAATCGTTGACGCCGTGTGCGGAATAGATTTTCATAATGTGCCAGAGGATTGGTTTTCCCCCGATCTCGACCATCGGCTTCGGTCGAGTTTCTGTCTCTTCACTGAGACGGGATCCAAGGCCACCGGCTAGAATGACTGCTTTCATGATGAGTCCTCACTCCGAATGAAGACCAGGCCCATATCCTGTTTCCATAGCTACCCTGCAGCCCGATCTCGCCTCGGCTCGTGGCACATTGGCTCTTGTTCTCGGACAGACTTCCGGCAATCGTGACAGCACGGTCTCTGTTTCAGAAGGGATCAGAGCAAAATATGCGCCAGACTGTCTGGCTTGAATTTCCTGAAGAGATGAGACGCGACCCAGGGCACACCGGAATCACTCGGCAAAATATGCCGGGCAGACAGGAAAGATCGATGCGGTCAGCGAATAGGAAACACCTCGGCGGACTTTTGAGCGGTCCACTGCTCAATGGCGCTACGAACGGAGCCGCCCCACCCCCGGTATTCGATGAATTCCAATCGGTCGAACTCGAATTCGACTCCGATGACATTGGCGTCGTCTCCGCCTTCTGTATTTTTGACGACCCCTGCCAAGTTTGTGACATGGCCTAAGCTGGGCAGCTCAAATTCCAGATGAATCGTGGCGCCAGGCCTGAGCCAGACCGGAACCTTTGCCAACGCGATGCTGCACCCGCCCAGACTGAGATTTTTGACAAGCCCTCCTGCATAGTCCGCCGGTGACAAGACCGATACGGCGTGGGACCCGAAATCCGCCCTCGTCAGCAGGGCCGGCTCGCTGGATGATACACGCGCATGCTTGCGCAAGTGCATCTCTTCCACGGTCTTGGGAAACGCAAGAAACAAGATCGGCACCGGCGCCAAGAGCAGATCCCGAATCTCAGTCTTGTAACCAACCAGCTTTCCCTCGAACAGATAACTGACCGTACAGGATGTGCCTGCCAGAATATCGGTCGTATGATTAAGCTGCGACGGTAATTCACACACCAGCCACGCATGTTCTTTCCAGCCCAGCAACGTACTGCCGTACATGACCTTCTGCTGACCGAGCAAGAGTGAGATCTTGAGCGGCAACCCGACGCTCAAAAACGATGTTGATACGGGTGTAGATGCCATGACCTCGTTCATGCCGCCTCCTTATTCAGATAGAGAGTTGGATCGATCCCGCTGCTGCACGGATCTTTGACGGCAGCGATGCTCCGCCTGGGTGACACTGCCTGCTGCGAGAGATCCACCGCTTCAGGCCTCGACCGGACCGTATTCCCCGAACTTTTCACGATCAGCACGAGCGGTTTCAATGGCGCACCGCGGTTTGTCTTCTGAACAATGGCCGTCTCGCCGCTGTCTAATTCGACGACCGAACCGACCGGATACACGCCCACGATATGAATGAATCGTTCCACCACCGAGGAATCCAGATGCCCTTCCAGTGCCAGTCGATAAAGAAACTGAAGCGCCTCATGAGGCGTTCGCCCCTTGTGATAGCAGCGGTCGCTCGTTATCGCGTCATAAATATCGACGACGGCGGCGATCAGCCCGAATTGACTGAGCTCATCCCTGGCCCGCCGCTGAGGATAGCCTGTTCCATCGACCCGCTCATGATGTTCCAGCGCCGGATGCAAGTAGGTCTCCCCCAGCCCGGTCGTGCAGGACAGCACTTCAACTCCCCGCAAGACATGCTGCTTCATAATTTCCATTTCATCCGGCTCAAACCGGGCTGGCTTGTTCAAAAGTTCGATCGGAATTTTCATCTTGCCGATATCATGCAGCAATGTCCCGACTCCGATCTGATGCAACTCCGGTCGATCGAAGCCAAGGTCACGACCCAATGACATCGCCAGCAGCGACGTGTTCACAGAATGATAAAAGGTATACTCATCAAATTGCTTCAGCCGGGACAGGCTGGTCAAGGCATCAGCGTTGCGGAGTACACTTTCCGTCATGTCGGACACAACACGATTGACGGAATCCATATTGAGGGCACGCCCCAATCTGACATCGTGCATCGCATCGCGAACAACGGCTTTGGCCGCAGCATAGACTTGCCTGGCGATCGGCAGTTCCTCCTCAAACGGTACCACCGTCGTTCCCGATGAAACCACCTCGCCGATTTGGATCAACTCGCCACTGAAAGACTCAATGGGCACACATCGCTCGACCGGCGGCTCCTCAGAGACCGCTGACGCATCGCCGTCGATGGCCACTTCGACCGTTTGGACCCCAAAAGCTCTCAATTGTTCGATTTGTTCAGATGAGGTAATCGCCATACGGTGCCGGAAGAAGGGACTGGTCAGCCAGGATCGATCAAGCCTTTCCACTCGCATGCCCGGTTGCAATTGACCGATGCCTATCCATTTCTTCATAGCCCGGTCCTTGTGCCACGCACCCCTGTGCCGCAAAGCCGCAGGGCGGGACACATCTTCCCTCGGACGCTATCGGGAATTTCTCGGTAAAACTTGAGCGCGCCGAGCCTGGACGCGGCGGTCGCACCCAGTCAAGTTCCGCGCACGCCAACCGATATACCAACCGATATACATTGAGAGCATTCTCGACAAGCCCTTGATTCGTCAGGCGTCGACTCCGGAAAATACTTTCAGCACATGACCGAGAACGGCTCGCGCAAAGACATTTCCATCGATCAATTGACCCCGGGCATGTTCATTGTCGGGGTCGATGTGCCTTGGTATCGTTCTCCTCTCCTGTCCCATACCAGGCTGATCGAGAATGCCGAGACCATCCAGACAATGAGGCAGCACGGAATTCGGACTGTGACCATCGATATCAGCAAAGGAGCCGATGTCCGCGCTGATGCGAAGGAAGACCAGCCGGCCCGGGCACGAACAGATTCACACAGAACCATTGCCGCGGAGCCCCCTGCGGATCCAACCCAACCAGGCAC
>JABMDG010000366.1 GCA_015904045.1 Nitrospira sp. | reverse complement strand
TGCATACCTGTCCTGTTTCCACAGGGGTGTCAGCGAATGCGGTTCATCACCAGCGCGACACAGCCGGCCAGCAACCCTCCGCCAAACAGGGTCGTGCCGAAGTAGACGAACACGTTGGTATCCCCCGTCGGCTGAGTCCCTTCCCATAAATCGCGCACCCCACCCTGGACCATCAAGACTGCAAGGGTCAGCAGCGATCCTAGGACAAACCACCATGCAAAAGATCGGAACGCCATGACTGGCTCTACAAAAAACACGCTCGGACCGGCCTGTTGGCCACTGTAGCGAAGGGCCGCTGGGCTGTCAAGAATGAGGCCATTATCTCGCCCCTATGATTCTTGCGGACTATCCGTCTCGTGAGTCGACGGTGTGCTGTGAGCATGTTCTATTCCACCGACGGCTTCTGGCTCTGCTTCAATCCGCGATGGAGGAAGATCGAGACGCTGCCGCTTCCATTATCAGCAATGGCCAAACCTGGCTCTTCCGTCCCCGTCGTTGTGGCACGAAAGGATAAGAGAGCAAACGGACCCGCCTTGGTTCGGTAGTTCCTGGGCGGATAATGAAAGGTCCCGTCGCCCTTTCCGAACAAGATCGACAGGTCGTTGGATTGAAGATTCACAATGGCGACATCCATGAGACGATCACCATCGAAATCCCGCGCGAGGCCGAAGTTGGGGCCGGCGTTGGCACCGGAGTCCTTGCCGGCCTTGAATGTTGCGTCGCCGTTGCCGAGCAGGGTCGTGAAACTGTCCCGTTCGCCATTGATGACCAGCAAATCGCTGTGCCGATCGCTGTTGAAGTCCGAGAAACTGACGCCCAGCGGCCGCTTCCCCGCCGAATAGTCTTTGATGCGCCGAAACGTTCCGTCGCCGTTCCCCTGCCAAATCGACACCGCATTGGACATGGGTCCCCCGTTGGTCACGACCAGATCTAATTTGCCGTCGCCGTCCAAATCGGATAAAGCCACACAGGTCGGCGTATCGCCGTATTCGTATTGTGCCCCATGTCGAAACTCCCCGGTCCCGGTGCCGAGAAAGATCTTCACCTTGTCGTTTCGGAGCGCCACGACGAGATCCGGATGCCGGTCGCCGTTCACATCATTGGTTGCCAACGACACCGGCGTCCGAAAAACCGGATAGTGGGGCCCTTCTTCGAACTTTCCATTGCCGCGGCCGAGCAACACCGCGATCTCATCCCCGCCAGAACAGGCCAGGGCAACATCGGCATGCTCGTCATGATTGAAATCTGCCATCGCGAGGGCCCGCGGCTCCTGACATACCTGTAGCTGCACATGATCCTGAAATGTTCCATCACCGTTGCCCAGTAGGATCGAGAGCGTGTTGCTGGAAATGTTGGTCGTGACCAGGTCGGTCAAGGAGTCGTGATTGAGATCAGCTGCGGTGATGGTCGTGGGATTCTTGCCGACCTTGAAACTGGCAAAATAATAGAAGACGTCGGGAGGGTTATACGGCTCCGTTCTGGCGCAGGCGGCAATCCACCCGCACACAGAGCAGAGGGCGAGTGCTGTGAAGAACGATCCGATACTGGGGTTCATTCTCCAATATGCCGCGCTCACAACGCCTGTTTTGCTCCTGTGCTCTTGGGCACCGGGACCATTTCACATCATGGGGAACCGGATGGCGCAGTATAAGAGCCTTCTTTCAACCTGGCAACGGAAGAATCGCGCAATCGGGCCTTTGAATTTCACGCATCGCCTGCGCTAAAATGCGCTTCTTTAAGGAGGACGCTACAATGAGTAAGATTGTGAACATCGACATTACCATGTATGGAATCGCCGAGGTGCTCCACTGGTGCCACGATCGGAACAAGGGACGCATCGGAGGCGT
>JABMDG010000365.1 GCA_015904045.1 Nitrospira sp. | reverse complement strand
CCAGTTCGTCGTGATGGCGACCAAGAACGGACTCCTCAAGAAAACCGAGCTGTCGGCCTACAGCAACCCGCGCCAGGGAGGCATCATCGCGCTCAGTCTAGAAGAAGGCGACAAACTGATCGGCGTACAGCTCACCGACGGCCGGCGGGAAATATTGCTGGGGACGAAGCAGGGGCTCACGATCCGGTTTACCGAGGATGAAGTCCGGTCCATGGGACGGACCGCCTACGGAGTGAAAGGCATCACGCTGGAGGAAGGAAACGAGGTCATCGGTATGGAGACGATCACTCCGGACTCGACCACTTCCATCCTGACGGTCACCGAAGGCGGGTACGGCAAGCGGACGCCCGTCGGCGAGTATCGCGTGCAGGGCCGTGGCGGCAAGGGCATCATCAGCGTCAAAACCACGGAAAAGACCGGGCTCGCCGTCGGATTTCTTCAAGTCAGGGACAGCGATCAAATCATGTTGATGGCGGCGCAGGGCAAGGTCCTGCGCTGCAAAGTCGGTGACATTCGCGAAATTGGTCGCAACACCCAAGGCGTCCGTATTCTCGATCTCGAAGGAGACGAGGATCGCGTGGTGGCCGTGGCCAGGCTGGCCGAAGCGGGCGAACGGGAAGATCCGGCTCCTGAGGATGCCCCTGAGGCCTGACAGGCCGGGCCACTCTTCCACGACACGAACTTTCCATGGCTCCCTCCGAGTCCAAGACGAAGAAGCCGCTGGATACCGTCGTCAAATTCGCGCTCGCGGTCTTTGTGGGATCGTTCGCTCTGATCTGGGGCGGCATGTATCTGAGCCGACCCGATCGGTCGATTCCCCCCTATACGGTCGGTGCGCAATCCAGCCATCTCGTCGTGACGGACGTTCCCCGCGGAACAACCGATGAGGAAATAGAATCGCTGGTGAAGCGTTTTCGAAAGGTTGGCCGTGAGACGCACGATTTCGCCCGCATGAAGATCTATCCCACCACGCCGGGAGATCCGGGCGGTCCGTACAGACGGATCGTCATTTACGTGTTCAATGACCACGGATGGACGGATCCGGAAGTCCTGGCCAAGTATCTGGCCGGCGACACAGAAGTCATCAAGGAGTATGAACGATCAATGCGCGGGTACTATCGCTTGCTGGATCAGGAAGAAGAAGGAGGAATCGGCCCTCTTTCCAAGAATGGACAGGTGACCAGCAAGACGCGGATCCTCTTTAAAGGGCGCGTGACCGATCCCTTGCCGGTTGAGGCAGAGCCTATCGAGAGGGGTATCTCGATATCACCCTTGTGAATCGCTCGCGGAGTTCGAGATCTTGGATCCCGGCGGTGTGAGAGGCTGTGTCGGCGTCCGTCTGAACCTCGGGCAGATTTCCGCCGGAAGCAGGAGCCGGCTCGGGTCTCGGTGCAGGAATCTCTCCAACGCGCAGCACGATCTCGCCGATCAGTTCGATCCCAGCCTTGTCACGCAATTTCGCGAGGAGGGTGGGTTTCAAGAAGGTGAGCTGTTGCAACCACACGGAATTGTGGACGACCAAATACAGTTTTTTGAACCGGATTTGGGTCGGCCAGGTGTGTGACGCGATAGGCTCGCCGATGATGTCGTGCCAGTCATGCTGGAGGCGAAGCTCCAGCAGCCTGGTTTCGAGGCCGAGCCGTTTGGCAAGACCGGAGAGAATGGCCCCGAAGGAATCGAGCGACTTTGCCTTACCCATGGCGGCATCTTAGCAAAGGCGAATTGAAAAGTGTGGAAGTTTGAACGTGGTGGCAGGAGCGGGGACGTGGGACTTTACAACTTTCTCACCTTCAACCTGTCAGCGGTGGGTCGATGACACGCGCCGCAGGCGAGAAGAACGAGAAAGTCGTCGCCACGAACCGCAAGGCGTACCACGACTACTTCATCGAAGAGAAGTTCGAGGCCGGGATCATGCTCACGGGCACGGAGGTCAAGTCGCTACGCGAAGGACGGGCAAACCTCCAGGACAGCTATGCAAGCGTGAAAGACGGCGAGGCATTTCTCCATCACTGCCATATCAGCCCTTACAGCCACGGCAACTTGATGAACCACGACCCGATCAGGGTGCGGAAGTTACTGCTCCACAAAAAAGAAATCCACAAGCTGCTCGGCAAGACACAACAGAAGGGGCTGACGTTGGTCCCCCTCCGGATCTATTTCTCCGAGCGTGGCAAGGCCAAGGTCGAACTCGGACTCGCCAAGGGTAAGAAGTTGCACGACCGACGGGATACGATCAAGGCCCGCGAGGCGGGCCGCGAGGTCGAACGAGCGATCAAAGAGCGGAAATGAGATCCTGTCCCTACGGAGTCGGCAGCGGCTCGTTCGGTTCGGGGGATGGAGCAGCCGCTTTATGTTTGAGCGCACGGCCCTTCCCCGGCGTCGGATCGGTGACCAGGCCGTAGACTTCACGGCCTTCGTGCCCCTCAGGAAGATATTCGGTAATCGGCATCCCGTCCTCGCGCACGAAAAGCAGACAGTGGCAGTATTTGTAAATCTGCATTTCTTCACACGCACAGATCCACCGGCGGAGTTTGGCTTCAGCCTGTTTGTCTTTATAGAAGTTGCAGGGACAGAGCGGTTTGCCGAGTTCATCCACGTGCATCGCCAGACCCTTGACGACGGCTTCGGTCACGGCCGGGTTGGGATGCATGGCCGTACCGCTCTTCTCGGCGAACCCCTTTACGAACTTCACGATCTTGTCGAGACTCTCCTGCGTCGGTTCAGCCACTGCGCTGCTCCTCTCGTCGGGACGGAAACTGCCGCGAGAGGCTAGTTTACAAGGAGAATTCGCTCCTTTACAATCCGCCTTTTCAAGCGATGCCGGCGGTCACCATGGCGGAGTATTCGATACAGACGAGATTGAGGGAACGGCTAGCGGGCGAGCTGGGATCCGCCGTCTCGAAGGCACTGGCCGTTCGATTGGCCGAGGCCGCGGACCGGTCCGATACGGGTGCGGCAGTGCTGACCCTCCTCGACGAATTGGACAGCGTGTCGGCAAAGGCGGCTCGCGCGGCCATCGAAGCGCTTCCCGAGTTGGATCGACGCGCAGGACTTTCCCATCTCATCTCGTGGCTCGACCTGGGTATCGCGCTGGCCGAATCCTCAGGTGCCACGGCGCTCAAATATTTCAAGGATAGCCCACTGATTCTCGGCCTGATCGAGCAGCCCGATGCGAGAACGACGGTCCTCGCGATGGGGTTGGAACTAGCCGATCAGGATGCCAACGTCACTTTGGAATATCTGCGTGCCGCGCCGCACATGCTGTCTGTCGTCCCGCTCGATGAGCTGCGGCCGTGGCTTGAGATCGGCCTCGAGCTGGTGGAGGCCGATGTGGTGGTCGGGCTCGAATATATTCGCCAGATTCACCACGTGGCGTCCGTGCTGCCGGTCTGCGAGGCGCGGACCTGGCTTTCCTTCGCCACCACCCTGGTGATTCCGAATACGTTGGGCAAGCCGGATTACATGGCCGCCATGGAATTCATGCGGACCAGTCCGGCCATTTTGGCAGAGATCGATCAGCTGGGCGTTCGTGCGCGGACGCTGTCGGTGGGAACGCTGTTGGCCGAACGGTCGCCGGAAGCCGGGGTCGCGTGGCTGGCGGAGTCGCCTCGCCTCCTGCGGGCGCTCCCGTCGCAGGAATGGCAACTCAAAGTGCTGCAATACGGTGCGCTGCTGGCGGAAAAAGATTCGGTAGCGGCCGCGAGCTACCTCCGGCGCTGTCCCGAAATCGTCGGATTGATCGGCGACGGACCTCACACCGGCTCGCGGTTCGAAACCTGGTTCAAAGCCGGCATGGACGTACTGGCCTACAGTCCGGAAGGCGCCCGGGCGTACTTCGCGGTGGCATCGCAGAAAGCGCTCTCGTCGGTCGAGCAGGCGTTGAGTGGTGTGCCGCTTCGACAGGTGGCACGCAAGCTCAAGCTCTTTGTCCAAGGCCTCTGTGGAAGTGACGTCTCTATTACGGCACTGCCGGATTCCTTGGCGGCCGCAACGCCGCGCGCGACCGTCAGCCAGGATGGACGGACGCTGGGGTTGCCCGCGTTGCTGCGCCGGTTTCCCACAGCGGAGGAGAACGAGCGATTGTATCTGGTCATGGCCGCGCATGAAGCGGGCCATGCGGAATTCGGAACCTATCGGCTCACCGTGGAAGCTGTTGCCGATGTGATTGACTCCGTGCAGCGGCGCTATGGCCGTTCGCACAACGTGATGCCGGAGACGCTGGCGGCGCTGTTCCGGCTCTATCCCCACCCGCTCCTCGTCCGGGATCTCTGGACCGTCATGGAAGATGCGCGCATTGAATTTTTGCTCCAGGCGGAATATCCGGGCCTGCGGCGTGACTTAGCACAGCTGGCGGCCCACTCCATCACCC
>JABMDG010000364.1 GCA_015904045.1 Nitrospira sp. | reverse complement strand
GCCTTTCGGAGCCATTTGAATCAACTTCGGAGCGTCATCCGCCATGGGCATGTATCCTCTATCGGTTTGAGTTATTGCGGTTCGGGTGTTCAGCCGAGACTGGCCAGCACCGCCTCGACGGTTTCCTGGACCATCGTGTTCTCGTCTTCAAGCAGCCCCAGCAGGGGCTGAATGGCTTCTGTTGCGCCGAGCCGCGCGAGTGATTCGGCGGCATTGCGTCTGACCAACCAGTCTTCATCTTTCAGCGACTCGATCAACGGAGTGACGGCTCGGCGATCACCGATCTTACCCAGTGCCTCGGCCGCATGACGCCGAACCATCCAATTGGAACCTAAGAGTCCATCAATCAAGGCCTCTACCGCCCGCACGTCGCCGATCTTCTTCAACACCCGAGCTGCATCTTCGCGTAGGGTGTTGTCCATGAGTGCGTCGATCAATCCAGGCACCGCTTGTGAATCGCCGATCCGCTCCAGCGCCCACACCGCTGCCGTCCTGACGGCGCCGTCACGGTCATGAATCGCCTTGACCAGAGGCTCAGTGGCACGTCGGTCCCGCAATTTCCCAAGCGCCGACGCCGCCTGTTCTCTGATCGCCCAGGAATCATCTCGCAGGGCTTCGATCATGGGTTCGACAACGGAGGGCCCCATCCGAACGACCGCGCTGGCCGCAGCCTCTCGAATCACCGCATCTTCATCGGCCATGAGGTCAATCAACCGGGGAAGCGCCTCCGGACCAGTCTGACCGAGGCTTGCGATCGCATGGTCGCGTAAGGCCTCGTTCTCGTCCTGCAATGCCTGAATGAGTTGCTCAATTCGATCAGATGCACCGTGTTCAGTCATTCTCGGTATCCTCTTCGGGGGGCTGGCTTTCCGTGGCCATGATGGCTTCAAGTTTGTCGGCGATCAAGCCCGCATTATACGCCACGAGGCCGTCACGATCTGTTCGGAGTCGGTCAAACAGTTCCTTCTGTGGGCGCAGGACCTCCACTTCCTTGATCTTGGCCAAGGCTTCCATGGCATACACCCGGAGCGGACGGATAGGGATAGCATCAAGATAGAGCCGGGTCGGCCGCGCATCGCCGATCAGCCCAAGGGATTTGATCGCTAACTCTTTTACCCCGGTATCCTTGTCCTGCGCTAGCCGCTTCATCAACGGTTCGACAGCGCGCACATCTCCGATTTTCCCCAATAAGTCGGCTGCGGCCTCGCGCACGAGCCAGTCGTCATCTTCGAGATATTCGATCAGGATTTCTACGCTTGGTCGTCCGATTCTGAGCAGGTCGATGACCGTCGTCATGCGCGCTTCCTCGCGCTCGCTGGCTCCTTCGACTTCACGCAAGGCCTCGAATGTTTCGTCGATTCGTTCCCGGATGGCGCCCAGTTTCTTCAACGTGCCGACGGCGATATCACGAACCGCCGGCTGGCCCATGGCATCGATGAATGCATCAAGGGAACGGGGGTCCAATAATTGATCGAGCATCAGTGCTGCCGCGATTTGCACATCCTGATCCGGA
>JABMDG010000363.1 GCA_015904045.1 Nitrospira sp. | reverse complement strand
ATAGACCATCGCACTCTTGATCTGTCCCTTCAGTTTCATGGCTTTTTCAATGTGCTTCGACAGACTTCCCATAATCGTATCGAGCAACCCGCCGACTTCGCCCGCGTGGACCATGTTGACATAGAGGTCGTCAAAGATCTTCGAATGCTTTCGGAGTGAATCAGAGAATGTCGCGCCCCCCTCGACTTGCACCTTGATCTCACCCACAGCCGTCCGTAACGCCGCGCTTTCCGATTGCGACGAGAGAATTTCTAGACATTGAATTAACGGCAAGCCAGCATTGATCATCGTCCCGAACTGGCGGGTGAACACGACCAGGTCCTTCTCCCCCACCCCGCTGCCCAATTGGAATGAATATCCTTGCTTGGCCGCTTTTTCCTCGAGGCTCGTTACGACGACCTGTTGTTTGCGCAACTGCTCGACCGCTTCATCGCGCGACTTGGCGACCAGCTCGCCCTTTTTTACCGTTCCCGATTTGCTCCGTCCGACATATGCAAACGTGGCCATAGATCTCGTCCTGTTGTGGCTCCTTGAGCCGGTTGTGAGAGAAAATCCTGACGACGTTTCGAGTCTACTGGGGGGTCAAAAACCTGTCAAAATAATTGCACTATTTCCCCGGTGGCCGTTTGGCGCTCGGCAAGACGCGTGAGCTTCAGGCGGGTGGAAGCGATGCATTGATATGGCGGTAGCTACGGTAGATGTAATGAAACCCGGACGTAAGCGTAAATCCGACCATGGCCGCCACGAGAGGGGTCACCATGGAAAGGCTCAGGTCGAGCCAGGTCAAGAGGACAACCATGAGCACATAGCATAATTGCAACAGAGTGGTTCCCTTCCCCCAGAACGTGGGGGTCATATCGATCTGAGTTCCCATGACATGCGCGAGTGCGGTCCCCAATAAGAGGATGACGTCCCGACTCACCACCATGATAACCAACCAGGAGGGCGCAAGATGCAACATCGACAGCGAGAGAAAGGCCGACGTGAGAAGCAGTTTGTCAGCTAGCGGATCCAGGAGCATGCCGAGTCTGGTCTGCTGATTCCACCGGCGCGCGAGAAGCCCGTCGACCGCATCAGTCAGTCCGGCTACGACCAACACCAACAACGCTAATCCGTAGGCGCCATAGGCCATGCATTCGATGAAGACGGGAACCAGCAGGATACGGAGCAGCGTCAGACTGTTGGGAATGTTCATGGAAATGAACTATGAACGGGATCTCCGACATGGGGAGAAGGGCATCATAGTAATCGACGCCACTCTTGTCAACGCGGTTGCAGTCACCGAACCGCCCCCCTTATAATTGTTCCTCTACGTTGCGCCGCACAATACCAGCGCCCATCGCGACTCCGGAGGAATACATGAGCACGTTGCCGTTGATTTTCAAAAAAGAGGGACTCGTTGAGAGACACCAGATCGAGGGCGTTGACCCCAGCGACCGCTATTTCAACCGCGCCATTTTCGTGAATCGAACAGCATCCGGTTATAGCGCCAAAGTCACGTACGAAGCTCTTGCGGTCGAGAGCGGATCCCATTCCACCATTGCCGCAGCCGTAAAGGAACTGGTGGAAAAACTTCAGGGGTTCGGATTTACCCGCTTGCGAACGAGGGCCAACTTCAAAGGGGTGCGCTATCTGGCGGAAAAAGAAACCTGGATCGATTACAATGACCTGCCCTAGCTTCACCCCATACCCATACATTCCTGATACACAAGATCGTGGATCAACGGACGAAATGATCTGATCCCGTCATTTGTTCTGGTCGGGTGGACCCGATTCGAGAGTAGCACCACTTCCAATTCGCACACAGGATCGATCCAGATCGAAGTTCCCGTAAACCCCAGATGGCCGAACGATCGGCTTGAAAAGTACTGCCCCGATGATGACGGTGGAGACGGGGTATCCCATCCCAACGCCCAACTGGATCCGGATACCCCCTCATGCCGTGTCGAAAACTCCCGCACGATGTCGCAGTCGAGAATCGACGATTTGCCGTGATACCCCGTGAGCCAAACGCCTGTGACGGCCAATACCGCCTCGGCGGACCCGAAGAGCCCCGCATGCCCCGCCACACCGCCCAGTGCCGCTGCATTCTCATCGTGCACTTCGCCGCATAACAGCCGCCCCCTCCACGTATCCCATTCAGTCGGGGCAATGTGGCCGATCATCGATGATTTGGAGATTTCCATCTTCTGCCCTATCGGAAGATAGCAGAGAGGATCCGCTTTGAGCGGCTGTGCTATGTGCTCAACCACGAAGCGGTCAAGAGAGCCGCCGCTCAGCCGTTCCACCATGATTCCAAGCAGCATGAATCCCAGATCGCTGTAGAGGCTCCGCTCGCCCATCTGATAGATCAGCGCTTCCTGCTTCATCAACCGCAGAAGTCGTCGGGCAGCATGAGCTCTGTCGTCTGGTGATGCGGGCAGCGCGGCGTCCGAGCTGAGCTGCTCGTAGAACGCCCGCCACCCTGGCAGGCCGGAACTATGGGTCAATAGCTGCCGGATGCTCGCTGGCCCGACGGGTGCCCCTTCCAATTCCGGCAACAAGGAATCAATGCGATCGTCGAGCCGGCATTGTCCCTGTTGGACCAGTAATGCAAGCGCCGTCACGGTTGCCAACGGCTTCGTCAGTGAGGCTAAGTCATAGATAGTCGAAGACGTGACGGAGGCACGGGGAGGATGAGGGGAGAGGCAACCCGCCGGTATGACCCAGCAACGGTCTCCTCCTCGTCGAACCGCGAGAACAGCGCCGGGAAAGATTCCGTCGGCGACGGCCCGATTCAGCGCCGTGTGAAGTGACGGAGGTGGCATCATATTGGCCGCGGGCTCGGCTGGATATTGCCCCGTACACGAGTGGAAACAGTCGCGGATACTCAGCGAGCTGGACTCGACTCTCCCTGCATCTTCTCTTCCGGAAGCACGCCGCTGTCTTGATACGCCTCACTGGCTTCGACGTCCAGCATGCGTTCGAAAGTATGGAGCGTCGCTCGCATTCGTTCCACCATCAGCAACCGTTGTTTTTTCAGCATTGAGAGATCCCGTTGTGTCTCGGCCAGCTCAACCCGCGCCTGCCGGAACAGTTCGCCGGCCTTCAACTCCGCTTCTTTGACGATCAACTCGGCATCGCGCTGGGCGCTCCGCTTGACGTCGTCGGCCAGCGACTGTGCCGAGACCAGCGTGTTGGACAACGTCAGTTCGGTCCGTTTCAATTCCGCCACCTGCTGCTCCAGCGAGACGATGCGCTCACGCAATCCCGCGTTGTCGCGATTTAAGGATTCTACAGTTTGCGCCACCTCTTCGAGGAACCGGTTAACCTCGTCTCGATCATACCCTCGCAGCCTGACTTGAAAGACCATCTGCTGAATGTCGAGCGGCGTGATTTTCATGGTATCCCCCGTTCATTGAATCAATTCATCTGTAGCGCCCAGTCTTTGAGCGATTGTACCACCGCGATCTGCAAGAATGTAATCACCACAATCGCGACCAACGGCGACAAATCCACACCCATGCGCCAGCCGAGCCGCCGCCGGATCGGCGATAGAACCGGCTCCGTCACCCGATCGAGAAACTGCACGATTGGATTCCATGGATCAGGATTGACCCAAGAAATCAGGGCCCGTGCGATGATGATCCAGGTATAGAACGTCAAGGCGTAATCGAGCACCGTGGCGAATCCTAAGAGAACATTACCCATCACGAACATCAGCGCCCCAATTCCTGCGACCGCTTGGTCGCCGCCTCGACGGCATCGATCAGCGTGGCCCGCAACCCGCCCTGTTCCAAACGGTGCAGGCCAGCGATGGTCGTCCCCCCCGGAGACGCCACCTGATCCTTGAGACGAGCCGGATGTTGCCCGGTTTCCAGGACCATCTGCGCGGCACCCAAAACGGTCTGCGCGGCAAGCATTTCGGCAATGGCT
>JABMDG010000362.1 GCA_015904045.1 Nitrospira sp. | reverse complement strand
GTGTTAACCCGAATGGGGAATGGGCAATCAGGTATCGGTACCCTACACTTGCCACAGAGATTGCGTCACTATGGAGGACCGGATGGATTTGTCTCGGGAGAAGCGATGGAAGGTCCAATACCCGGTTCAGTTGTTCACTGAAGACTTGTTCGTTGAAGGGCGGACAGTGGACATGTCACTACATGGTTTACGAGTTGCTACGGAAAGCTCTATCAGGCAAGGGGCGCACGTCGTTGTTCAGGTTTTGGTGCCGGAAGGGGGATGCCCTATCGACGGCGTGCTGTATACAGTTCGATGGATCGATAAAGGAAAGATCGGCCTGGAAGTAAGTGAGATGTCAGGGACAGAACAACAACGCCTCCAAGCCCGGCTTACCTCTCTCGGGCAAGGTCAGGAACCGGTCGTAAAGTCCACGAGCCCCTGTATGACAATCGAGCCACCGATTACGAGTTTTACTGGCACTGTGGCGGTGCTATGGCAGCTGTTCTTCCCCGGGCATCACGTGGCCGGTGTTTCTAACCGGAGTCTCCACTCTCTCCAAAAGTCAAAGTAAGAACCATCTCACCGTTCTCTCACGCCCTTGCTACGAAAGGGTTTCTGTTTCTGTGGGGGCAAAGGGCGAGAGCAAGAACGTCCAGCTTACCGGGCAGTCCTTAAAGTCAGCCGCTGCTAGAGGACCCGCTATAAATTGTTGAAGAGAGAAGAGAAAGGCTTTGGTTGCGGGGAGAGGATTTGAACCTCTGACCTTTGGGTTATGAGCCCAACGAGCTACCAGGCTGCTCCACCCCGCGGGCGGAGACTAACAAAGCGTGGAAGAGCAAGTCAAGCCGATGGAATGCGACGATATCCAGCGTTGCATTCGCGCGCGCGCAATGTTAAAGCCGTCCCATGCGGATCGTATTCATGGGCACACCGGAATTTGCCGTCCCCTCTCTCGAGGCATTGCTCGCGTCCGAGGATCAGGTTGTCGGGGTGGTGACTCAACCGGATCGTCCGAAGGGGCGTGGGCATGACCTTGCATCCCCACCGGTCAAGCTCGTGGCGCAACGAGCCGGCATTCCGTTTTTCCAACCGTTGAAGATCAGAACGCCGGACTTCTTGGAGGCGCTGGCCGCCTGGAAGCCGGATCTGATTGCGGTGACGGCGTACGGCCGTATCCTTCATGCGCCGATTCTGAATCTACCACTAAAGGGCTGTGTGAATGTGCATGGATCCCTGTTGCCGAAGTATCGGGGTGCGGCGCCCGTTCAATGGGCGGTGATCAACGGGGAAACAGAGACCGGTATCACCACGATGCTGATGGACGAGGGGATGGATACGGGTCCCATGCTCTTGCAAGAACGGATTCCAATTCTGCCGGACGATACGTCGGGGACCTTGGCGCCTCGTCTGGCGGAACTCGGCGGGCGGCTGCTCGTCGAGACGATCAGACAGCTCAAAGCCGGTACTCTCGCCGCGCGTCCTCAAGACCATGCGCAGGCCACCATGGCGCCTCTCTTGAAAAAAGAGGATGGGATCATCGACTGGACGGGGAGCGCGCAGTCGATCGTCAACCGCGTCCGGGGCATGTCTCCCTGGCCCGGCGCCTACACTTTCTATGGGCAAGAGCGATGGAATATTTGGAAAGCCGCCGCCGTGCAGGAACCGCCCCAGGGCCAGCCGGGAACGATTCTGATAGGTGCTAAGCAGTCGTTGAAAGTGGCCACCGGCACCGGCGTGTTGGAACTCCTAGAAATCCAGACGGCCAATTCCAAGCGCATGTCCGTCGGGCAATTTCTCGCCGGTCATCGAATCGATTCCGGCGTAAGGCTGGGAGCCGCCACCGTCTGATTCTTCCGTTGTGCATCAAGGCACTGATCCTATGCCGTCCGGGCCTTCTTCCCCTGATCCTTCCAGGACCTCCGCGCGGGCGGTGGCCCTGTCTGTGCTCCTTGCCTGCCAGTCAGAGGACACGACGCTCGATGATGAGCTGGAAACACGCGCCGTAGAACTCAGTTTGGACTCCCGAGACCGCGGCCTGGCGATGGAACTGGCCTATGGCGTGCTTCGCCGGCTCGAGCTCATCGATTGGCGGCTGGCGCCGGTTCTAAACAAACCCCTTCCGCGGCTCCCGACAGTGGTTCAACTGCTGTTACGCCTCGGGGCCTATCAAATTCTTTTCCTGAATCGCATCCCCGCTTCGGCGGCCGTGGACGAGTCCGTCCGCCTGGCAAAGTCCTATACAGGGAAACTGCGCCGGGATTGGAGCGGGTTCGTCAATGCGGTGCTGCGCAACCTCATCCGTAGGCCTGAACCTGCGCTGCCTGATTCGACGGCCTCCCCCGGTTTAGCGCTATCCGTCCGCCACGCCATTCCCTTGTGGCTCTGTCAGCGGTGGATCGATCACCTGGGCTTTGAGCAGGCTGAAGCCGCCTGTCGAGCCTCGGCCCAGGTTCCTCTGCTGACGTTGCGCGTCAATCGGCTGCGGGTCACGAGGGAACAGTTCCTCGATCGGCTCAAGCAAGAGGGGATCGCGGCCAGTCCCACCGCCGTCAGTCCTGTCGGAGTGGTGCTTGAAAAAAGCGGGGTCGTCACATCCCTCCCGGGATTTCAGGACGGCGAATTCTATGTGGAAGATGAAGCCGCGCAACTCATTCCTCCGCTGCTCGATCCGCAACCGGGCGAGCTGGTGCTCGATGCCTGTGCCGCGCCCGGCGGCAAGACCACGCATCTGGCTGCCCTCATGCAAAACCGTGGAGAGATTCTCGCGCTGGACCGGAGCGCCGATCGGTTGAAATTGGTGGACGAGAACCGCCGACGGTTGGGCATCGCCATCATCCGCACGATCCGCGCCGATGCGGCCATGTCGCTTCCGTCGGCGTTCCAAGGCCGGCTTTTTGACCGCATCCTCGTCGATGCACCCTGCAGCGGACTCGGCGTCCTCCGTCGACATCCGGAAGCCAAGTGGACCAAACACGGCGCAATGTTTGCCCGGCATCACCGACTCCAGACACAGATCCTGGACGCGGCGGCCTCTGTATTGCGGCCCGGTGGGGTGCTGGTCTATAGTACGTGCTCGACGGAGCGGGAAGAAACGGAAGACGTCATCGAGTCTGTGTGCCGGATGTCCCCCGGTTGGGTGCGCGAGTCCGTCGAGCCCTGGCTTCCTTCGCCTGCCCTCTCCCTCATGACTGCTCAGGGTGCACTCTCGACCATGGGCAATCGGTTCGGGATGGACGGGTTTTACGCCGCCCGCCTCAGAAAGGTTTTGTAATGGCCCAGCCAATGCTGATTGCCCCATCCATTCTCTCCGCCGATTTCGCTCGTCTCGCGGACGAGGTGGCGGCGGTGGAGCGGGCCGGCGCGGATCTTCTGCACGTTGATGTGATGGACGGACATTTTGTGCCAAATCTCACGGTCGGGCCGCCGATCGTGGAGGCGCTCAAGAAGGTGACGAAGCTCCCACTCGATGTGCATCTCATGATCACCAATGCCGACGCCTTCATCCAGGAGTTCGCCGAAGCGGGCGCGGATTATCTGACCGTCCATGTGGAAGCCTGTCCGCACTTGCATCGCACGGTCCAGTCGATTAAGGAACGTGGCGTGAAAGCCGGGGTGACGCTCAATCCCGCGACGCCCATCGCGTCACTGCAAGAGATTCTTCCCGATGTCGATCTCGTATTGATCATGTCGGTCAATCCCGGATTCGGCGGGCAGAAATTCATTCCGTCGGCGCTCAAGAAGGTGGCGGCGGCGCGCGAGATGCTGGATCGCATTCACAGCCTGGCCTTGTTGGAAGTCGATGGGGGTATCAAGGCCGAGAACGCCTCGCAGGTCGCCGCCGCCGGCGCGACCGTGTTGGTCGCGGGCTCTGCTATTTTTTCACAACGGGATTATTCGGGCACGATTGCGGCGCTTCGAGCTGCCGGTGGTGCCGCTGCACCAGTGGCGCGGACATCGGTGGGATAGGCGCACAGCGTGGATAGATCCGCACTCATCGACGGGTTACATCCTCTCGAAATCAAGACGCTTTCGGCCTTTGGGGCAGGCTCGGGCGCCGGCGTCCTCTCCACGGAACAGCTGGCGGCGGCCACGGGTCTTGAACCCTCGCAGTTGAGCATGGCGGTTGAATGGCTGCTGGCCAAGCAACTCCTCCTCGTCACGTCCGAAACAGTCACACCGCTCGCATCACTCACGCCGTTGGGGGAAACCTATTTCGAGCGGTCTGCGCCGATTGAGCGCATCTTGTCCGCGGCGCGGGAGGCATCGAGCACCGGAAAGCGGCTCACCATCCCTGACCTGCACGCCAAAGAGGGGCTCGATCCGTCCGATGTCAGCAAAGCGGTCGGCCGGCTGAAGAAAGAAGGCGCGCTGCTGATCGTGCAAGGCGGCTGCCTTGAATCCACCGGCCGGCCTAGTCCCTCGGCCGAGGCGATGCGCGCGTTGCTCCGGGAGTTGCACGAAGGCCCGCGGGAGGTGGAGGGGTTCCCCGAATCATACCGCCAGCTCATTCAGGAACATGCGGTGCGGCGGGGGAGCGCGAAGGAACCGTTTCGAATCGAAGACCGTGTCGCGCGGTCGTACGGGCTGTCACCGGACGGGGTGGCGGTGGCCGGCCAGTTGGCGGCCCAACCCGCGCTCGAAGAAGTCTCGCAGTTGAGCCCGGAGTTGCTGAAGGACGGGAGCTGGCGGACCAAACGGTTCAGGAAATATACCATCAGCC
Source organism: Nitrospira sp. (assembly GCA_015904045.1). The sequence continues at coordinate 621 of JABMDG010000362.1, read as the reverse complement.
TGCGTCCGCCCCGGATCGGAACGGGCAAGAAACATCCCTATCGTGAATTTCTGGATTCGGTGAAGACCAAACTGGTCAGCATGGGGTTCCAGGAAATGCGGGGCTCGCTGGTCGAGACCGAATTCTGGAACATGGACGCGCTCTTCATGCCGCAGTTCCATCCCGCGCGCGACATTCACGACGTGTATTTCGTGAAACAGCCGACCCATGCCGCGCGGGTCGCCGAACCGTTTTTGTCCCGTGTGACTGCCGCGCACGAGACCGGCGGCACGACCGGCTCGACCGGATGGGGGTATGCGTTCAACCGCGAGCGGGCCAAGCGATTGGTATTGCGCAGCCAAGGCACGGCCGTGTCGTCCCGCACGTTGGCCGCCAATCCGTCCGTTCCGGGCAAGTATTTTTCGATCGCGCGCTGTTTCCGCTACGACCAGGTCGATGCGACCCACGCGACGGACTTTTTCCAAGTCGAAGGGATCGTATTAGGCGAGGACATCAATTTCAGGACCTTGCTGGGCTTGTTGAATCTGTTTGCCCGGGAAGTCGCGCAGGCAAAAGAGGTCAAGTTTGTGCCGGCGTATTTCCCCTTCACCGAACCGTCGGTTGAATTGCATGTGCGGCATC
>JABMDG010000361.1 GCA_015904045.1 Nitrospira sp. | reverse complement strand
CTACCATTTCACGTCTTCGTCGGATATTCAAGCCATGCACTGATCCGTGGTACTGATCACGAGCACCCGCTCGTGGCGCCGCAGCTGACGCATTTCAAGCAGGTGCCGTTGCGCACCATGGTGAATTGTTTGCACTCAGGGCATGGATCACCCTCATAGCCCTTCACCTTGGCGGTTTGCACTTCGGTCAGCGTGAGTGTTTCGCGCATGATTTCGACTTGTCGAGCGACACCGTGGCCGTGGCCGTGCCCATGACCGTTGCCGTTTCCCTTCCCGCCGTTCCGGCGGATCGGGAGATGCTCCGTCAAAACCGACGACTTGGCCAGGGCTTCGAGGTCCGCTTCCTCCTCGACGCACTCGGGATCCAAGTCGTCTTTTTTCATCGAATCCATCCGCAGATCTTCTTCTTTGACTTGCGCCAAGTCGTAGCGGTCCAGATAGGTGACCGCCAGTTCGCGGAAAATGTAGTCGATGATAGAGGTCGACATCTTGATGCGGTCGTTCAATTTCACCGGCCCGTTGGGCTCGAACCGAGTAAAGACGAACGCTTCGACAAACTCCTCGAGCGGCACACCGTGCTGTAACCCCAGGGAGATCGCGATGGCGAAGCAGTTCATGAGGCTTCGGAAGGCCGCTCCTTCCTTATGCATATCCAGAAAGATTTCTCCGACCGTTCCATCTTCGTATTCGCCAGTGCGGAGATACAGTTTGTGTCCGCCGACGATCGCTTTCTGCGTATACCCGTTCCGCCTGCTCGGCAACGGCCTCCGCTTGGCGAGATACCGAACGAGCACGCGCTCGGCAACTTTCTCCGCTATCCCCACGACAGTCGCAGTCCCCGCAGCTTCAACCGCCTGCCCGCTGTCGGTCGAGGCGTTCAACGGCTGGCTGAGCTTCGAGCCGTCGCGGTAGAGCGCCACCGCCTTCACCATGCTCTTCCACGCCAGCAGATACGCGGCCTTGACGTCCTCGACCGTCGCGTCGGCCGGCATATTGATCGTCTTGCTGATCGCGCCGCTGATGAACGGCTGTGCCGTGGCCATCATGCGAATATGGGCATCAACAGCGATCGAACGTTGTCCGATTCTGCCGCAGCGGTTGGCGCAATCGAAGACCGGCAGATGCTCTGCCTTGAGATGCGGCGCTCCTTCCACGGTCATCGTGCCGCAGCAAAAATCGTTCGCCGCCGCAATTTCTTCCTGCGTAAAGCCGAGCGCCTTCAGCATATTGAAGTTGGCTTCGCTCAGCTGCGCCTCGGTGAATCCCAGTTTCTCCACGCAAAAGGCTTCTCCGAATGTAAATTTGTTGAACGCGAACTGAATTTCGAAAGCCTGAGCCAGACTGCCTTCCAATCGCTCCAGCGCCGCGTCGTCAAATCCTTTCAGACGCAAGGACTGGTGATTGATAAACGGCGCATCCTTGAGGGTCTGCGCGCCGACGCAGTAGCGCACGATGTCCCGCGCTTGTTCATCCGTATAGCCCAGCGTTGTCAACGCAGCTGGAATACTTTGATTGATGATCTTGAAGTATCCTCCACCGGCCAATTTCTTGAATTTTACGAGGGCGAAGTCTGGCTCGATACCGGTGGTGTCGCAATCCATAACCAGCCCGATCGTACCCGTCGGAGCGATCACCGTCACTTGAGCATTACGATACCCATAGGCCGTTCCCAGTTCGAGCGCGCGGTCCCAGGCCCGTCTGGCGGCGATCAGCAAATCGGGCGGGCAATGCTCCGCCTGAATCCCCGCCGGTGTGATCGTCAGACCTTCGTATTCTTCTCGGGAAGCATTGTAGGCAGCCCGCCGGTGATTGCGGATCACCCGCAGCATGGACTCGCGATTTGTGGCATACCCCGGAAACGGCCATAACTCAGCAGCCATTTCAGCAGACGTGCCGTACGATTCGCCGGTCATGATGGCGGTCAGGGCGCCGCAGATCGCCAAGGCCTTGGGCGAGTCGTAGGGAATCCCTTGCCGCATGAGGACCGTGCCCAGGTTGGCATAGCCCAATCCGAGCGTGCGGAATTGATAACTCTTTTCGGCAATAGACCGGCTCGGGAACGACGCCATCAACACACTGATTTCCAGCGCGATCGTCCACAACCGCACTGCGTGACGGAAGTGTTCCAGCTCGAATTGGCCGTCCGACGTATAGAACGTCGCCAGATTGAGCGACGCCAAATTGCACGCCGTATCGTCCAGAAACATGTACTCGGAGCAGGGGTTCGAGGCGTTGATGCGGCCGTCTTCAGGGCAGGTGTGCCATTCGTTGATCGTCGTGTCGTATTGTGTCCCAGGATCGGCACACACCCACGCGGCCCATGCGATCCGATCCCACAATTCGCGGGCTTTGACGGCCTTGCAGACCTTCCCGTTGGTACGGCGCTTCAACTGCCAATCACCGTCCGCTTCGAGCGCGGCGAAGAACTCATTCGGGATTCTGACGCTG
>JABMDG010000360.1 GCA_015904045.1 Nitrospira sp. | reverse complement strand
CAAGAGTCTCAAGGACAAGGATTTCGTGGTGCGTTGTCACGCAGCCCGAGCGCTGGGCGGCATGACGACCGACTATCAGATCGGACGGACCTGGGTGCGCGATGCACACGTGGTTGATGCTTTGATCGCTGCGTTGAAAGATCCCGATCGGGCCGTGCGCGAAGACGCCACCATCGCCTTGGGCATGATCGGCGATTCCCGGGCCATCGATGCGCTGATCGAAGCGATGAAGGATGGGGCAGTCAAGCGCCATGCCATTGCCTCGCTCGGCATGATCGGCGATGCGCGCGCCCTGCCGGCCGTGCTGGACGCCCTAAAAGGCAAAGGGATCAAACAAGAAGGCTCGCCGACTCCCGGCTGCATCGTCAGCGAAGACGCCTTCATCAAGGAAGCCGCCGCCACGGCGCTCGGCCAGTTCCGCGATCCCCGCGTGATCCCCGACCTCATTATGTTGTTGAAAGACGGTGTGTTGCGGGAAAAAGCGGCTGCAGCCCTGGCGGTCATCGGCGACACGGCCATCGAACCTTTGATCGCCTTCCTCTACGATCCCAAGGCCTCCGAGGTGGAGATTGAAAAAGAGCGGGTGCTGTCCTATGCCTCAGTCCGGCTGACCGCGAAAGACGCGCTTCGGTTGATCGTGCTGGAGACCTTGGAGAAGCTCGGTTGGGCGCCTCCGGCAGAGGAACTCGACATCAGCTCCAGCCAGGCGGACAATCTCCGGGTCGACCGACCGTTGGGAGAGACGGGACGGTTCGGGCCGTCAGGTGACACGGCATAATCCGGAGAAACAGATGACCCACCGACTCGACCCGCAGCAGCACAGGTGGGCTGGGTATGAACGAGTCATCGTTTTCGACGGAGTCTGCAACTGGTGCAATGCCTGGATAAATTTCACGCTCGCTCGTGATCCCCACGGTAAATTCAAGTTCGGCACACTGCAATCCCCACAGGCGCAACAGATCCTCAAAGAGCTCCGTCTCCCCGCCGACGACTTTGAGACCTTCCTACTTTTGGAACGCGGCCGTGTCTTCACCAAATCGACGGCAGCATTGAGAATTGTGCGGCACTTGTCCGGTTGGTGGCCGCTCCTGTACCTCGGCATCGCGATTCCACTCCCTCTTCGGGACGCCGTGTACGACTACGTCGCGCGCCGCCGTTACCGTTTGATGGGCAAATCCGAAACCTGCCGTGTCCCTACCCTGGCCGAACGCGAACGATTCGTGTGAAAGAGCAGCCGGCCCCCGACTCAAAAAGTCGGCGATTCCTGGAAGTTCTCAGCAACCAGCGGGGATTCACACTGACTGCTGAGCACCGATTGCTAACGGCTACCCATTACTTTCTCACCGCAATCCCATGCGCGTCGGCGGTCTCTTTGCCTTCTTTCATGTTCGTGATGGCAGTCTGGCCCTTGTAGTGGCCGACTCTCCCTTCCGCATCGACATGAATCACGCCCACACCGGGAATCGTGCCCTTGGCGTTGTGCGCATCCTTGTCGTTACCGGTCAGCGGAGTCTGCCCGCGCAGAGTCACGAAGACATACTGGCCGTCCGGTGCCACATCCATCAGATCCGGAGCCGGGTCCGCGTTGGCACTCGTCGTTAGATCGATTGCCCCGACGCTCAAGTTGCTCAGCGTATCGATAATCTCGACGTTATTCCCGGCTCGATCCGCATTCCACACATAGCGCCCGACGGAAGCCATGCCATGTGAGTCGGCGAACTGGTCGTCCCGCTGAGAGACGAGCTTGGCCGAAATTGATTTGGGCAGGTTCGTCATGTCGAGTGCGTAGACATCGTAGGACAACGGAGCGACGGGCCAGCCGCCGCCGGAATTGATGTACATCGTGCCGCCGGATTCGATGCCGCCGCAACCGGCCGGATGGACTTGGTTGTTATCCAACGTGGCCACGACCTTCATGGGTGTAACAGTCACATCCACCACCAGCAACCCGCCCCCACGGAGCGTGATGAAGGCATACCGGCTGGTCGATTCGGTGATCGGGCAGATCGGCGACGTATCCGGTCGCTCGCCGCCTTCGAACGAAGCTAAATTGAGCACGTCCTTGTCGGGATCGAAGCTGAATTTATGGGCCGCATAGTCCGTCCAGATGCGGATAAACTTTTTGTCGGCGATGTTTGCGGCAATGGCCATTTTCTGATTCGGCGTCGGCCAGGCGGCGTGCGCGTTCTTTCCCATCGACAGACAGGCATCGGGTTTCTTCGTCGTCGCGTCCATAAACAACACGTGGCCGCTCAAAAACGAAATGATGACGTGGTCCTGTGCCGCGTTGAAGAAGACCATGTGCGGACGGCGGACGGCTTTCTTCGTTGCGTCTTCGCAGAACTTGCCGATCTCTCCGGCCAGATCGATGGTTTGGGTCGGCTTGGCCGCAGCAGGATCCGCCGCAAGCTTCGCCCCGTCGAAAATGTGGAGATACCCCCCGCTTTCCTTTCCGGTATCCGATTGATCGGCCACCCAGACCTCATAGGCCTGTGCGGCGGGCGCTGCCCCGATCGACACAACCAGCATTGCCGCCAGGCAGATCGAACGTCCATGTGATACGGTATTTCCAAAGTAAGTCATGACGGCCTCCAAGTATGGATGAACAGATTCTAGATCGTCGTCCATATTGAACTTTTTTGTGGCCTGTTTCCAGCGGGACGCAGGTGGGAGGACCCCGCGTTGACCCTGCAAAAAACCCTATGCTAGCCTGCATGATTCATGAACGCTTCTGCTGCAATTGCGGATTCGCTGCTGCGACCAGCTTGGTCGCAAGCTTCGCGCGACCAGCGGGCAGGCTCGCCCCTCGCGGCCTCACCGTACTATTTCAAGTACGCTTCGGTCTCTCGGGGCTCCGCGTGCCCGTCTCGCAACGCGACTGCGCAATTTCGCCACGAACCGTCATCAATCATGCAGGCAGGGTCATCGACTGCCTTCGGAAGAGCATTGAAATGACCGACCCTGTTGCTGAACACATTGCCGCCCTGCGGGACGACGATTGGGCCATTCGGGAGGAAGCTGCCACCCTCCTGGGCGGACTGAAAGATCCGCGCGCGGTCTCTCCGTTGGTGTCGGTGCTTCGGGACCAGGATCGCTCCGTGCGTGAAGCGGCCGTCGGCGCCTTACGGTCGATAGGGTCGCCGTCCGTGATGGCCCTGGGGGCGTGCCTGACCGATCCGGAACTGTCGGTACAAGAGGCGGCCTCAGCGGTCCTGGCTTCGATCGCAGATGCCCGTGTGCTGAATGAGCTCATGCACGCCTTGCGCAGCCCGGATTGGATCGTCCGTATGCATGCGGCCAAGGCCCTGGGGCGCATCAAGGACCCCACATCGGTTCGCGCTTTGACGCCGTTGCTGCAAGATAAGGTTAAGGCGGTTCGGGAAGAGGTGTCGTCGGCGTTGGCGGCAATCGGGGAATCCGCGATGCCTGCGCTTCTGGATTCATTGACCCATCAGGACTGGCTGGTACGCCTGCATGCCGTGGAGGCCTTGGGGAAAACGGCGTCACCCGAAGCGGTCCAGCCGCTACTGACGACCTTGTTCAACGATACGGACTCCGCCGTTCGCGAAGATACCGTGCGTGCGTTAGGCCACATCGGCGATCCGCAGGCGGTCGAGTTCTTGATCACCACGATGAACGAACCGGGGCTTCGTCCATTGGCCGTCGAGGCGTTGGGGCGCATTGGTGATCGCCGGGCCGTGCCCGTGTTGATCGAGGTTGTCCGAGGGACCAATCCTCCGGCGACCTCGCGGACGGTCGCAGGCTGCGGAGACGCTTGGAGTGAGGAAACAGTGGCCCAAGCCTCCGCAGTCCGCGCCTTGGGTCTGATCGGCGATGATTCGGCGCTTCCGACATTGACTGGAGCGCTGGAGTCCACTGTCACACGGGCGGAGGCGGCGGAAGCCCTGACGCGATTCGGCGCAAAGGTGATTCCCTGGCTGCTTCCCTTGTTAACCACATCGCAAGACGACAATCTGCGTTACCATGTGAAAGAAACACTAGCCCTCGTCGGATGGAGAGGCAGGAACTCGAAATAGGGATGCCGTGTACATTCTGAGTTGTGGGTTGGCTGACGATGCCGAAAGAATCGATCGAAACGCTAGTTTCTGAACTGATCCATGAGGAGGATTGGCGCCGGATGCGGGCCACGGCGGCCTGTGTGGCCGGCGGGCCTCGTGCCGTGCAGGCGCTGATCGAGGCGGTCCGTACTGGCACACCGGATCTTAAAAAAGAAGTGGCGGCGATGCTGGCCAGGATCAAGGACCCGCACGCGGGTGTCGCCTTAGTCGACCTGCTCAGACACGAGGACGAGGCCGTCCGCAAAGCCGGTGCCACGGCCTTGGAACAGATGGCGGGTATACTCGATACCGATACGGCCTCGGCACTGGTTGCCTTGCTTCCCACAACCCAAGAAGGTGCCTCCAAGCAGCTCTTGACGCACCTGATCGGCGCCATTCCAACCGCCGTCATCCCCCTCTGCGAAATGTTGAAACACCCGGACCCGGACAGGCAGATCACAGCGGCGACGATGCTTGATCAGCTGTTGGACCCGCGTTCCATCGACGCATTCATCGAGGCGATGGGACAGCCGGCCGTTCGAGACATTGCCGTCGGAACGTTAAAAAAACTCGGCGCCATTCGTGGGCGGATCGACGAGATGTTCAACACTCTTCGCGCCGTCGAAGGGGCCAGCGAACGGGAAGAAGCCCGCATGGCAACTGTCATCAGTCTCCTCGGCATCGGAAGACCCAGCGTGGAAATTCTGATCGAATATCTGGAAGATGATGATTGGCTGGTGCGCGAGGCCGCGGCGGACTTGTTGGGGAAGATTGCGGACGTGCGCGCCGTGGATCCGCTGATGAAACGACTGGCACATGACAAAGACACCGGGGTCAAGGAACTGGCGATCAAGGCGCTGGGCTTGATCGGTGACGCCCGCCCCACCCAGTTGTATTTGGAATCGATTCCGATCCGCCCGTTGCGTGTCTATGCGATGGAGGCGCTGGCCAAAATCAAGGACGTGGAAGTGCTGCGGCCGCACAAGGATCTGTTCGACCGATTGAGGGGAGATCGCGACGGGTTGGTGGCTTACAACGCGGGCCTCATCGCTGATAAACTGAACGCCCTGGCCGAAGCGGCACTCCACGCCCAGGAAGGAACGGACCGGCATGAGTGACGACACGGCATCCGATCGGATTGATCAGCTGATTTCCGCCTTGCGGGATGAGAACGACGCCTTGCGGGATCACGCAATTGCCAGCCTGGGCCAGGCAGGCACGGATGCGATTCCCCGGCTGATCGGGCTGATGGCGGACGAAGACGCGGTGATTCGGGAAGCCGCGACCAGCGCTGTGGTGCAGATCGGACCGGCGGTGGTGGAGATCATGCTCGATGCCCTGCGAGACGACGAATGGGCGGTCAGGGAACAAGCCGCCTCAGCGCTCGGGAAACTCAGAGATCCGCGCGCAGTCGAGCCACTGGTCACCGCGCTGAAAGACAGGGATGGGGCCGTGCGGACGGCGGCGGTCTGGGCGCTGGAGCGGATCGGCGACTCCCGTGCCGTCCCTGGATTGATCGACGCGCTTGGAGACAGCACGGTGCGGGAGGATGTCGCGCGCGTGCTCAAGAAAGTCGGCGACGTCCGGGCGGTCGAGGCGCTCATCGACGGGCTGCTGGGCACCAATTGGATGGTCCGCCGCCATGCCGCGGACGCGTTGGGACGGATTGGTGATCGGCGCGGCATCGGCCCTCTGATCGAGTCGCTGAAAGACGAAGACTGGCTGGTTCGGCGCAATGCCGCCGAATCGCTCGCCCGGCTCGGCGCAGCCGAGGCGATTGAGCCCCTGTTGCCGCTGCTGGAAGACGAGAACACGATGGTGCAAGAAACCGTTGAAGCCGCGCTGGCCAGCCTCGGTTGGACGCCCGCGACATAACGATTCACCCTCAACACAGAGAAGGATACAGTCATGGCGGATGATGCTCCAGTGAAGTTGATTCAAATCGGACCCACGGGCGGAGAGAAGAAGGACGGATTCAACCTCGTGACGGAACGGGTCATGGCGGTCAACCTCGAGAGTAAACAACTCGAAGTCGAACTGCTGGCCTACGACGGCAAGACAGTCTTGCTGGACGTCGCGGATGAGGCGCTGGAAGATCTCAAGAAACTCAAAGCCGGGGACGGCGCCACGATCCGTGTCGTGGAGGAAGGCGGGAAACGCATCGCCAAGAGCTTCAGAATCCGCGCCAAAGATCCGAATGCGGCCAAGGCCGACGCAATGCTGCTGGATCTCAAAGATCCTCACTGGTTGAATCGCAAGTATGCGGCGGAAGTCCTGGGCGAGCTGAAAGATCAGCGGGCCGTCGATCCGCTGGTTAACGCGCTGACGGACGAGGTCGGCGACGTGCGGCAACGCGCCTACGATTCGCTGATCAAGCTCGGCGGGGTGTCCGTTCCCGCGCTGATTCCCTTGTTGGTATCGGAGGAAGATGAGATTCGGCAATCCGCCACGGAGATCATCCGGAAGATCGGCAAACCGGCCGTCGAACCGCTTGCGACCGCGCTCACCGACGCCGACGATCGGCTGAAAACCAGAA
>JABMDG010000036.1:2320-8021 GCA_015904045.1 Nitrospira sp. | reverse complement strand
CTGATCACGGCCGAGGCCGGCAAGCCGATCACCGATGCGAAGCGGGAAGTCAGCCGGGCCGTGCAAACCTTTACGGTTGCGGCCGAGGAGTCCAGGCGAATTCCCGGGGACGTGATTCCGCTCGATTGGACGCCCGGCACCGATTCGCATCTGGGCATCATGCGACGCGTTCCGATCGGCCCTATTCTCGGCATTACCCCCTTCAATTTCCCGTTGAATTTGGTGGCGCACAAAGTCGCGCCGGCACTCGCCGCCGGCAATCCGATCCTCATCAAGCCGGCCCCGCAGACACCGCTGACGGCGCTGTTGCTGGGCGAGATCGCATGGGAAGCAGGGGTACCTCCGGGCGGCCTCAATGTGGTGCCCTGTGACAACGTGCTCGCGGAACGGATGGTGGTGGACCCGCGGTTCAAACTGATGAGTTTCACCGGCAGCGCGGCGGTCGGTTGGATGTTAAAAGCCAAATGCGGCAAGAAAAAAGTCACGCTCGAACTCGGGGGCAATGCGGGAGTGGTGATCGAGCCTGATGCTGATCTCGACTTGGCGGCCCAGCGCTGCGCCGCGGGAGGATTCGGCTATGCCGGGCAGACCTGCATCTCCGTGCAACGGGTGTTCGTTCACCAGTCGGTGGTGGAGGCATTCACGACGAAGCTCTTGATCCACGTCGCGCGATTGAAGGCCGGCGATCCGACCGACGAGATGACGACCATCGGTCCTGTGATCGATCCGGGGGCCGCCCACCGTATCGAGAACTGGATCAGCGACGCCGTGGCCCAAGGCGCGCGGGTGTTGTTAGGCGGCAAACGGATGGGATCGGTCGTCGAGGCGACAGTGCTGGCGAACGTCACCCCGGATATGAAGGTGTCGTGCGAGGAAGTGTTCGGCCCTGTCGTCACGGTGACGCCGTACCGTCAGCTCAGTGACGCGATCGCTCTGCTCAATCAATCGGAATATGGGCTGCAAGCCGGCCTGTTCACGCAGGATGTGAACAAGATCTTTTACGCCTTTCGCCATCTGGAAGTCGGCGCGGTGCTGGCGAATGAAATCCCCACATTCCGCGCCGACCATATGCCCTATGGAGGGGTGAAAGACTCCGGTCTGGGACGCGAAGGGATCAGCGCCGCGATCGAAGACATGACGGAGCCCAGGCTGTTGGTGTTGAACGTGAAAGACCCGTCCGGCTCGGCATGAAAAATTTCTTCGGCGGATATTGCGAAGCGGAATCAATCTTGATACAACAGCACGCCTTGTGCCCGAACATGATCTGGTCCGTTTGTTCGTGAGGCTTGTGTCGTCGCACGCCTCGCCGACAAAGCAGAACACCAGGTCAACCATGCTGAATCAACCAGAGGAAAGGGACGACGATGGTACCAACGCGTATGTTCTTGACGAGAGGGGTGGGAATCCACAAGGAGAAACTGGCGTCCTTCGAGGAGGCGTTGCGCAGCGCAGGTGTGGCTTACTGCAACCTCGTCAGCGTGTCTTCCATTTTGCCGCCGAACTGCAAAATCGTTCCCCGGAAGCGCGGAGAGAAACTCCTGAGCCCGGGGGAAATCACGTTTTGTGTCATGGCCCGGTCCGAAACAAATGAGCGCAACCGGCTGGTGTCCGCCTCCGTCGGGCTGGCGAAGCCCACGGATCGCCAGGGCTACGGATATTTATCGGAGCACCATGCGCACGGCGAGACGGACGAAGAAACCGGCGAATACACGGAAGATCTTGCGGCGCAGATGCTGGCGACGACGTTGGGCGTCGAGTTTGACCCGAATGTCGCCTGGAAAGAGCGCGAACAGGTGTTTAAGATGGGCGGCAAAATCGTGAAGACCTTGAATATCACTCAATCGGCTGTCGGCAAGCCGGGCAAGTGGACCACGGTCATCGCCTTGGCCGTCTTCATTCCTTGAGAAAATGTCCTTAACCGTTCCCGCCGCTAATCACGCCACTCCCGCGCCTATCGGGTTGAGCAAGCGGCGCGTATGATGGATGTCTCATGACGCTTCCCGCCGGCTGGGAAGGGCCGGAGCAGAACTTTCTCGGACTCGAGGAGCCCTGGTGCCATCCGGACCGGGCCGGTGTCTATGTCTTGCCGGCCCCCTACGAACATACTTCCAGTTACATACTCGGGTCGGATCGTGGCCCCTCCGCTATTCTCGAAGCCTCCTGCCAGGTGGAGTTCTACGACGAGCAGCTACGATGCGAACCCTATCGCGAATGGGGCGGCATCGCGACTGCCTCGGCGTTGGATCTCGGCGGAAAAGTCGATGGTGACGCCGTCGATGCCATCGAGCGATTTGTTGCGCCGCATGTCGGGACCGGACGATTTCTCGTGACGTTGACGGGAGAACATACGGGAGCACTGGGCGCGATTCGCGCCCATGCCAAACGCTATCCATCCATGTGTGTGGTGCAGATCGATGCCCATGGCGATTTGCGCGAGGCCTACCACGGCAACCCGTTCAGCCATGCCAGCGTGATGGCGCGGGTGGTGGAGGATGGGCTCCCGCTGGTGCAGGTCGGTATCCGGTCCATCAGCACCGAGGAAATCGCGCGCATCGAAAAGACAGAGCGGATCACCACATTTTTCGCTGCGAATATCCTGGATCCTTGCGGCCCTTATGAAGGACACGCGTCTCGATGGATTCCCGACGTGGTGGCGGCCTGTCGGGGGCCGGTCTATCTGACCTTCGACTGCGATGGGCTGGATGCGTCGATCGTGCCGGCATTAGGTACGCCGGAACCGGGCGGATTGGGTTGGTACGATGCGCTCAACCTGGTGGCTGCTCTGGCCAACGGTCCTGGCATCGTCGGGATGGATGTGAGCGAAATCGCCCCCATCGACGGATTTGTCGCGCCGCAATTTTCCATCGCCCGGTTGATCTACCGCATGCTCGGCCGCGTAAAAGCCGGACGACGCGTGCACTGAGCTGTGTCCTCCTCTCTCCATTGCACGGCATACGAGCAGGCGGCTTGTCTGTGACCACCGCGATCCGCATCAACAAATTCTTCACGGAACAGGGGATCTGCTCCCGACGCGAGGCGGATCGGTTGGTTGAGTCTGGGGCCGTCACGGTCAACGGCCGGATAGCCAAGCTGGGCGATCGTGTGGGCCCGGCGGACGTCATCGCCCGGGACGGGCAGGTGATTCCCTGGGGTAAGCCGCCCCTCTATATCAAATATCACAAGCCGGTCGGGGTCACGACGACCAGCGAGCCGCAGGTCGAGCGAAACATCATTGCGAGCCCGTGACAACGCGATTGCCGAAGCCGCCAGGGCGACGGATCAATTGGCGGACATCTCAGTGAAGCAGGAAAGCGCTCAACAGCGCATTCACTTTGCGCGCGTTGAGGCCCCAATCGATGGCACAGTGGTCAAGATGGCGCGGGTTGGTATCGGAGAGACGGTGAAACAGGGTGAAACTCTGGTGACTATTTCTCCGTCCGCTCAAGACAAGGCAATTGAAATGGTGGCAGCGGGACTGGACTCTCCGTTGTTGACCCCCGGACGGAAGGTCAGACTCGTGTTTTTTGGAATCCCAGCGATCCCGCTTCCAGCCTGGCCTGAATTGATGGCCGGTACTCGCGGAGGTATTATCAAGGTGGTCGATCAGATTGACGATGGCAAGGGGAATTACCGGTTCTGGGTTGTTCCAGATCCGGAAGATAATCAACCATGGCCGGAGCAGGCTCAAGTGCGGCAGGGGACCAGGGTACTGGGGTGGGTTGTCTTAAATCGTGTCCCGCTCTGGTATGAACTGTGGCGGCGATTCAATTTCTTCCCGGCTGATTATAAGGAACAGTCCCCAAGCCTGTTTGACATGCTCATGCCCAAGTCAACCGGGAGAGTCGCGAAGTAGTTCTAGAACCAGGGGTGTTCCCCAGCAATGGGGGACACCCCTGAAGTGGACGGGGTGAGCCGGCACTCATGTGCCGGCTCACCCAATCTATCCTCAGATTCTCCACACCCGAATCAATCTCTCTGCTGGTAGCTTGTCTCAGTACTAGTTCAAAATCCCATAGGTTTGAGCGAAGGATACCGGCCGCAATTCTCAGGGGATGTTGCCTGACAACGGCGTCATAGGTTTGTGTCCAGTCGCCATGGTATAGGTGGATTCTCCATGGTTCAAACCAGAGAGCCATAGAAAAGCCATGGCAGGAATCCTGGTTTGCTCTAACTCTCCTGGCTGCTCTTACCTGCTTGACCGTGCCGTCCAGAGCCGTTAAGGTGGGTGTACTGATACGTCTTCAAGGAAGAAAGTTTTGTACGGAAGAAGGAGCTGTGGCTCATGAGCGGGATCGGGCGAACGGCAAAGAAGACCCAGAAGAAACGTCATCGTACGGTTCACAATGGCAAGGCAATTGTGGGAGTCCTGGGAGGTAGCAAGTCAGATTTCCCCATTTTGGAGAAGGCCGGATCCATTCTGGCCGAGCTACAGATCCCCTACGAATTATTGGTCGTCTCTGCCCATCGTACGCCGGACCGACTTTTTGAGTACGCCTCAACCGCGCCGGGTCGCGGAATCGAAGTTATTATCGCCGGCGCCGGCGGGGCGGCGCATCTCCCGGGCATGTTAGCGGCCAAGACCCATCTTCCGGTGATCGGAGTGCCTATTCCAACGGAAAATCTGCGAGGTCTCGATTCCCTCTTGTCGATCGTCCAGATGCCCAAGGGGGTTCCAGTGGCGACCGTGGCGATCGGCGGAGGAGAGAATGCCGGACTGCTGGCGGCGCAGATTTTAGGCGGATGCTATCCGGAGATTGCAGAACGCGTGAAAAGTTTTCGTACTGCCCAAACGGAGAGCGTGTTGAATTCTGCCGAGGCCAAGGGAACCAGTTTGGCTAATCTCGGAGCCGATGGGGTGAGCCGACAGTCGTGACCGACGTGACGGTCGAACCTGGATCAATTCTCGGCGTCCTGGGGGGCGGCCAGCTGGGGGCGATGTTCGCCGCTGCAGCGCGCCGTCTTGGCTATCGCATTGCCGTATGGGATCAGGACCCTGATGCCCCTGCGCATCGCCAATCAGACCATTCGTTTACCGCGGGCTTCTCGGATCTCCCCACACGCAAGCACTTTTCAAGCCTTGTTCAGGCTGTCACATTTGAATGGGAGAATGTGCCAAGCGATCTGTGCGAGTGGCTCGAAGAGCGTCATCGGGTTCGGCCTTCCAGCGCTGTACTCAGGATCATTCAAGATCGCGTCAACCAAAAACAGTGTCTGCAATCAAACCATCTTCCCCTCGTCCCTTTTGTCGCCATAGGGGCGCCGGATCAATTGGTGGACGCCATCAAACGCATCGGTATTCCGTCTCTCTGTAAGACTGCGACGTCCGGTTACGACGGGAAAGGTCAATGGCCGATCCGACAGAATTCGGATGTTGACGAAGTCGCCCGGACGTTGCGGACAAGTGAACGGTCTGCGTCCAGATGGATTCTTGAGCAGTTGGTAGAGTTTGAGCGGGAGCTTTCCGTGCTCGTGGTGCGTGGGGCCAGCGGCGAGTGCCGGACCTATCCAGTGGTAGAAAACCGTCATGAGCGTGGCATCTTACGCATGACGCTGGCCCCGGCCCCGGTTTCTGTCCAGGTTACGGCACGAGCGTCTGATCTTGCCCGCCAAGCTGTGGACGTACTGAAAGGCGTCGGAGTGTTCTGCGTCGAATTGTTTCACACTGCGGACGATCGCCTCCTTATCAATGAAATTGCGCCGC
>JABMDG010000036.1:0-2220 GCA_015904045.1 Nitrospira sp. | reverse complement strand
TCGAAGCCTGGGTCGAGCATCTGCTTTTGGAGCAGCCGGCGGTGATCTCGCTCCATGGACGAACGCTTCGTCAGATGTATCGTGGCGAGGCAGATTGGTCGGCCATTGCGCGCGCGGCGGCGCTGGTAAAGGGAACCGGGACGCTGGTGTTCGGGAATGGCGACATCAAGAGTCTTGAAGAAGCTGTGGGGCGTGTCCGAGAAACCGGCGTGGACGGCGTGTTGGTGGGGCGGGCCGTGCTTGGAGCACCCTGGTTTTTCCGGGAGAAGGAACAGGCCCGCGCGTGTGCCCGCGAGACGGATCGCATAAGCGTCGAATCATGGGCCGGTCATGCGATCCCGATCGAGCAACGCTTCACCGTCCTGCTGGATCACGCCCGCCAATTTCAGGCGCTCTGCGGGCAAGGCCGGTTTCACCGCATGCGCAAGCATTTGGGCTGGTATTGTAAAGCCTTTCCGCATGCCGCCGCACTTCGCGCACGGATGGTTCGAGTGTCTTCCGTCGGCGACCTTGAAACGGTCCTCGACGAGTATCGGGCTCATCGTATCTTAGATTCGGACGAGAATGAATCGATCGATGAAGCCAGTCTGCCGGCATCGCGATGCGGCTAGTCCTGGCATCCACATCCCCCCGGCGCAGGGAACTACTTTCCTTGTTAGGGCTCTCGTTCGAGGTCTGCCCTCCGACATTTGTTGAGCAACCGGCTCCTGACCTCCCGCCTCTTGAACAGGTGGCACGGTTTGCTCTGGAAAAAGCACGGTCTGTGGCCCGCACCTGTCCGGAAGATCTGGTGCTCGGCAGCGACACGGTGATTGAGTCGAATGGCTGTCTCTTGGGTAAGCCGCGCGATCTCAAGGATGCGCGAGCCATGCTGACTAGCCTGGCAGGGCGGCCACATTTTGTCCACACGGCGGTGGCCCTCTGCGGTCGAGCACGGGGGATCGACGTCGTCGAAGTCGCAACTGCCACCGTGTATATGAAGCCGGACATCGGTGGCGCGGTCGAGTGGTATCTGGCGACCGGTGAATCGCTGGGAAAAGCCGGAGCCTATTCGATTCAGGGCCTGGGCGCCGATTTGATCGAGAAGATCGACGGCGATTATACGGCTGTGGTGGGGTTGCCCTTACAGGTATCGGCCCGGCTGCTACGCGCTGCTGGTTACCCTGTCGTGCTGGATCTCGAAGAATTGTACCGGCGGAAACCCTATCCGAACTGGAGCCGGTTCACGTCCTGATTGAATCAGGCTGGCCGGTTCTCCTACAATGCACGGGGTTTCTCACTTCTCAACATGCTCGGGGAGTGTCAGTCATGATAAAGGGTGACATGAATTTCTACAGACATAGAAGAATTTGGGGAGCGGCCGGTTTCTTTGGAGTCTGGATGATCGGGCTCGGAATGGCTTGGGCTATCGATGTCAAACTATCTGCAGAAGACGCCCAGAAAGCTCTTGAGACCGGTCGAATCCCGATGGAAAAGGCCAATCTGCCCGAGGATGTGAAGAAAGTGTTACAGCAGGCGTCATTAGCCGCACGCGTGGGGGCCGATCCGGAAAAAGATCCTTGCGGCGCGAGCGCGATTTTGCGCACCAAGCGCTTTCGGTTGGAAGCGTTCGGCCGACAGGAGGCGGTGGAATCCAAGAAGCGAAAGATCGACGTGCGCATGCCCGAAGAGTTCATCAAGAAAGTCATGGACATGCCTAATATGGAAGTCGAGGTTCAGCTGTGCGGCGATGACGAGTATTTTGCCGAAGGGGCCGTCATCGAGCTGCATCAGGGATCGAAGCGGATCAAGCCTATCGACATCGGCAAGGCCGAACGAGGACGAAAGAACGAAGGCCAGGGCCCGGCCTTTCGCTCCCGCTTCACTGCGCTGTTCGCCTACGAGCAGTTCGATTCAAATGCCAAGTCAGTCTTCGTTGTGAATCTTCAAGACGGGCAAGAGGCCAGAATCCCCGCCGACTTCTCCAAGGTGAAGTAATCCCTCCGCCTGGTTTTATCAATCGGCTTACGCCTTGCCGGGATTACGCTCATGCGGTCGGCTCGTTGAGCCGAATTGTATAGAGATAGTGGTACAAGCCCCTGCGTTCCATTAGCTGGTCGTGCGTGCCGTCTTCCACCAGTCTGCCCTTGTCCAAAACCAGAATGCGGTCGGCGCGCTGAATGGTCGAGAGCCGGTGGGCCACGACGAAGGTCGTCCGTCCTTTCATCAATCGCTCCAGCG
>JABMDG010000359.1 GCA_015904045.1 Nitrospira sp. | reverse complement strand
GCTGCGAGAGCATCAGCGGGCATGGAAAGAGTTTGCCAGCTGCGCCGTGCGGCTGATCCCGGTGTTGAACGCGCAGATGGCGTCCGTCACCGGTGAGACGGAGCGAGCCGCGATGGAGTTGCTGATTCATCTGAGAGTGTTGGCTTCGTCAGAGGCCGGGGTGAGCCAGGAAGAGAGGGCGGCCAGTTTGTCGAAGGTCGTGATGGCGATGCAGTTTCAGGACATCACCCGTCAGAAACTGGAACATGTTGGTCAGGCCTTGGACCAGCTCAAGACTCAACTAAGAGCCTTATTGAAGGGGCCGCAGAATGAAGAGGCGAAGGCCCAACTGGCCGTGCTCCAGCAAATCGAACAGAACTACACCATGGAAGAGGAACGCCGTCTCCATGTCGCGACAGTGAGTCCGGATTATCAAGAACCGGTGCCGGTTGATGCGGAATCGGGGGGAGCGGAAACAGACGCGGCCACATTGTTTTGACAGCACGGGCGGCGGACGGCGGAGGGTCGCGGAGGCGGCTTGCCAGACGTGGAGGACAAGATGGCCAAAACAGCACTTGTTGTGGATGATTCAACCACCATGCGGCAGATGGTGTCTTTCACGCTGACCAACGCCGGCTTCACCGTCGTCGAAGCAGAGCACGGGAAAGATGCCGTCAACAAGGTCGCCGGGGGGGCGAAAATGGATATCGTCGTCACGGATCTGAACATGCCGGAGATGGACGGCATTGCGCTCATCAAGGAATTACGAAAAATGGCGAATTTCAAATTCACGCCCATTCTGATGCTGACAACCGAATCGGCCATGGAGAAGAAGCAAGCGGGCAAGGAAGCTGGTGCAACCGGATGGATCGTCAAGCCGTTCAATCCGGATGTCCTGCTGAGAGCGATCGCCAAGGTGCTGCCGGCCTGAGAGCGTTAACCGTTAAACGTAAAACGTGAAGCGCTAGGAGTTAGAATGAAATACGTTTCACGAATAATGATTCACGAATAACGAGGGCAAGAGTGGGGAACGATTTCGCACAATTCCAAGACGCGTTCTTTGAGGAGGCTGCTGAACATCTTGCGGTGGTTGAGGAAGGTTTGCTGCAGCTCGAGCAGCATCCGAATGATTTGGATCTCCTGAACAAGATCTTCCGTTCGGCGCACTCGATCAAGGGTACCGCCGGAATGTTTGGCTTCGCCGCGGTCGCCCAGTTTACCCACAAGATGGAGACACTCCTCGATTTGCTGAGGAATAGACAGAAGGCCGGGTCTCCGGCAGTCACAGACTTGCTTCTCAAATCGACCGACTGCCTGAAGACGTTGATCGAATCGGCCAAAACCGGATCTGGCATCGATGAGGAGACCGTGCAGCGGCTGACGGCGGATCTGGCTGAGGCGAGCGGTTCGGATGTTCAGCCAGCCGCCGCACCGGCCCAGCCTAGTCGCGCGGACCGGACCTACGTCATTACCTGGACCCCTCCCGACTGGTTGTTTCAGAGGGGCCTCGACCCACTGCAGATCATGAAGGAATTGAACGACCTTGGGGGACTGGCCAAAGTTGTGCTCAATACTTCTCGGCTGCCGGATCTCTCCGATCTTGATCCGGAGCGCTGTTATTTGTCTTGGGAGATTCTACTGGCAACAAGAAAGGATCGGAAGGTTATTGAAGCCGTGTTTGAGTTCGTCCGCGAGGACAGCGTACTCAAGATCGAGGAGGGTGAAGCGTTAAGCGTGAAGCGTGAAGCGCTCGAATCTGGAAACGAGATACGCTTCACGAACGACGAACGACGCGCCGAGAGCGGCGAGCCCAAGCCGCTCGGAGAAATCCTGGTCGAAACCGGGGTCGTCTCACGGGAGACAGTGGACCAAGCCTTGGCACAACAAAAACGAGTCGGGCAGATCCTTGTCGAACAAAAAGCCGTGACTCCTGAACAGCTGGAGCAAGCCCTCCAGAAACAGCGACAGCAGGAAACGGCCGTGCAGGCGAGGAAATCCGACGCGACATCCATCCGTGTCGATACGGACAAAATCGATAAGCTGATTAATCTTGTGGGAGAGCTGGTCATCACGCAGTCGATGTTGAGCGATTTGGGATCTCGCTTCGAGATGCGACAGCTTCCGGTGCTGCTCGAGCGAATGGCACAGCTGGAACGGAATACCCGCGAGATTCAGGAGCGAGTTATGGGGATTCGCATGCTGCCCATCGGCACGGCGTTCAACCGATTCCCAAGGCTCGTCCGCGACTTGTCCGCCAAGGCGGGGAAGAAGATCCAGCTCGTCCTGTCCGGGGAAGAGACAGAACTGGATAAGACGGTGATCGAATCCATTAACGATCCGCTCACGCATTTGGTCAGGAATTCAGCCGACCACGGCCTCGAACTGCCGGAGGAACGGCTCGACAACAACAAACCAGAAGTCGGGACCATTCGGCTGCACGCCTGTCATGAAGGCGGCAGCATCTGCATCACTGTGGAAGACGACGGGCGGGGGCTGAACCGGGAGAAGATCATCGCGAAGGCGGTGAAGCAGGGACTGATCGCCGAACATGAGAAGCTGTCTGACGATCAGATCTGGGCGCTGATCTTCAAGCCGGGATTCTCGACGGCGGAAAAGGTGACCGATATCTCCGGGCGAGGCGTTGGTATGGATGTGGTGAAGCGGAACATCGAATCCCTTGGCGGAACGGTAAGCATCAAGACCACGACCGGGCAAGGCACCACCTTCACGCTGAAGCTGCCGCTCACGCTCGCCATCATCGAAGGAATGACCGTCCGGGTCGGCAAAGAGACCTACATTGTGCCGTTGCTGTCGATTCTGGAGTCGATCCAGCCGAAGCAGGGAGCGGTGAAGAAGGTAGTCGGAAGGGGCGAGTTGATCAATGTGCGGGGCAGCTATCTGCCGGTCATTCGGCTGCATGAAGTATTTGCGCTGCAGCCGGAGCATACAGAGCCGACGAAAGGAATTCTGCTGATACTAGAGACGGAAGGCGAGCGGGTGGCGATCATGGTGGATGAAATTCTCGGCCAACAGCAGGTCGTCATCAAAAGTATGGAACAAAACTTCCGCAAGGTGGACGGTATCGCCGGGGCTAGCATTCTCGGCAACGGAACCGTGGGATTGATTTTGGACGTGCGAGGCCTTCTGGAGATTGCCCAGCGCGAGGAGGCGGTGGCGGTGTAACAGCGACGGAACCAGCGGCGATGGGGGTGCTGCTCTGACGAAGATGACCTCCGATCACTGGATTGCCGTTATGGCGGTAGAGCGGCTCAAGTTCCTGCCGGTGAATCCGATAGCGGATGTATCGATCCCTTGACGGGATAAAGTTATGGTGCAGGACTGTGCGGTTCACCGCGAACCCGTCATGGCCCAGTGGACTGCGGTGGGGCATTCTGCAAAAGGAAGTAGGCGATGCCAGTATCGGCGCGTGAAACGTCGGTCAGGGAATGTAATCAACAAGCGGGTCTGACAACGGACGGCAACCAGTATCTGACATTCAACCTTGGAGAAGAGTTCTACGGGGTCGACATACTCCGCGTCAGGGAGATCAAGGGCTACTCGGCTGTCACGAAGATCCCCAACACCCCCGCTCATATTAAGGGAGTGCTGAATCTCCGTGG
>JABMDG010000358.1 GCA_015904045.1 Nitrospira sp. | reverse complement strand
GGCACTGGAGGGATCCACGTAGAGAAGAAACGGAGTGCTGAGCGGAATCACGGCCTGCAGGGCCACGCGCTCTTCCAGATTCAACTTCGATTTGACTTTGGCCTTCATAAGGAGTTCCCCACAATGATGTTCAATTCTATTCAGGCCGAGGCATAGCCACGCTCATTCGGCAGGCAATACATGACCGCTCCTGTGCCGCACCAACTGTGAAGTCTCAGAATAAAACGATAATTCGTCAACGTGTCCATCAGCCAGGACGGCAATTTCCACAGGCCCTCCTCACTGTGATAGGTCGTGACTGCTATCATGGGTCTATGACGGCGTATCGTCCTCTCCGCTCCGTGCAAGGCGTCGAGTTCATGTCCTTCAAGATGCAGCTTCAGATAGCTTGGCGCAACATCTGTGTCATCCAGAGCCGTCACCTCGACCACGTCCCGACCGAACCCGCAGAGCTGCGACCCATAGCCTAATTGAGAGAAGAAGCGCTGCTTCCCCGCCCGCCGGCATAGGGCCTGGGCCAAGAGGCGATGGCGCCGCCTCACACATTCGGGCAATGATGCGAGTCCCTCTTTGATCACATCCGCATTGCAGGCATCAGGTTCGAACATCACAATCTCTTCGAACCGGTTCTCGACCGTTTCTCGAAACACCTTCGTTGTTTCACCCCTATGGGCGCCGACATCCACGAACACTTCCTGATCCCCAAGAAGCGATACCACCTCAGGAATAAAGTAGCGATGTTCCAAGTCTATAGGCGCGTTTTCAAAAACCCAGTCCTGGCGGAGACGATGCCACGCGATGAACTGCAGATGATGGGCGCGGGACATATCATCACTCCAACCGGCCAATACCTGCTCAACCATCTGTTGCTCGGACCCGTTCAGCTCACCCATGAACCACCCGTTGCCGATCGGGTAACAGCGGCGGTACGCCTCCATCACATCGTACAGGGGCACGACATCGCGCCACCCCTGGCTCTGCAATGATTCCGCCAACTCTGTGAAACAGACTGTAGCCACACTGACCACCAACGGCAACGCACGCTTCAGGTGCGACGGCACCTCACTCGGCAGGAGCACGTTGCACGACTGCCAACTTGGGACATCACGAACTTGATCGGCGTTGGCATCCACGACAATGGTCGGGGCCAGCCGGGCGTGCCGAAAGAAGTCCATGGCCATGCACCCCAATTTGCCGGCCCCGTACAGCGCAAACGGGCCATCAATTGCGCGTGGCCCGGATCCGGGCTGCGCCGATAGGATTTCAATCAACTGGGCAATAGACGCCGGCGTGTCCGGCACATGCGCCGTTCGTACTGAACCGTAACTGACCTGCTCTCCCATAAACAGCCGCCGTTCTTCAGAAAAGCACACTGAACTCGTTGCCTACTACGATCCTGCAGCCAGATGGTCTTTGACTTTCGGGATGAGCTGCTCGCGATACGCGTCGATATTGTCGGGGCGGCAATGCGACAACTGCCCGCATTGGGAGCAGACGGGATTCTGCTTTCGCTTGCCCTCCAAATGCGCCAGACGCAATTCATTGAACTCCGATGAGTTCCATATTTCGCGCAACGACTGTTTGCGGCCGTCTCCCACGATCAACCTCCGCCCCCAGTCCACAAAGCATGCGCTGGCCAATCCGTCCGCGTTGATCGACATCGCATAAAAGATATAGGGGCAGGTATCGGTGGGAGTAATCGGCTGTTGGTAGATTCCCTGTGTAATTTTCACGCCCAATCGATCCTCCACATCAAACTGCGGCCAACAAGGAGCAAAGTTTTCCACGAAAATGCGGTCACAATAATCCCCGAACGTGTCAAAAAACTTTTGCCTTTCAGCTTCCGTAATAAGTTCTCCTGGAATCTTGATGACGATTTCACAGCTTCCCTTGTGCTCGTACAACCAGCGCACATTCGTAACGAACTGGTCGAAATCAAACTCTGTTTTCGTGAACGAGGTGTACTGGTCCGGCCTCATGCCGTACACAGAAATGTTCACTTTATCCAAACCGGCTTCAATCAGCGGCCCCATGCGCGAGGGATCGATCAGGGCTCCGTTGGTTGTCGTATCGATGTAGGGCACATGCCCGCTATCCTTGGCGTAGGCAATCATGTCCGCAAGCCGTTTATTCAAGAGAGGTTCGCCGTCCTTGTACAATCGCAGCACTTTGATGGATTGGGGAAAAGACGCCAGATCATCAATCAGTTTTCGATACAGGTCGAAATTCATCACCCCCTGAAACCGTCCGGTCCCCTTGATCAGATCGCGATCGCCGGTCGGGCAGAATGTGCACTGGAAATTGCAGCTACTTGAAGGGTCGATAAACACAATGAAGGGCGTCTCCAACGGGATGACATCCTGCAACGGAGTGCGATTCTCCAGATTGATTCTTGGTTTAATTTGAGCTTTCATGATGTTCAGTTCTCCCCGATTGGTGATGGCCCAAATCGACTCCTGTCATCGTACTGCGGCACCGGTGTCACACTACCTGACGCCCACCACACAGGGCGGATCGATGACACTCTCCGGACGGGCCGCAAATCGCAGCAGATCCTGCCTGCCGAGCTCCTCCGCAATGGTATGGGCGAAATCGCGCACAGTGATCGGCACGCCGGAACAGATATTCACAGCCCCTTGTCGGGCCCCAAGCGCCACACTGACAATCATGCGCCCCGCTTCTTGCACATCGAGAAAATCGCGAATCTGATTGCCGCTGGTCAGCTCTGCCGGTTCTCCGACCGCCAGTTTCGCGCGCAGGTAGGGAACCAGCCGCCTCTCATCCTCACCTTCGCCATAGAGGTAGAACAACCGGCACCACGCAAATTCGACGCCCTGTGTCGGAAGCCAGCTTGCCAGCGCCGTGTATGCCGCCACTTTGGCCCCCGCGTAGGGCGTACCAGGATTGAGCGGCGTCTCCACAGTCAGCATTCCTTGGCGGACGTCATACTCCAAGCAGGTCCCCAGACCGACCACGCGTCGCACACCGGCCATGACGGCACCCCGTGCCATTTGCAACGTACCCAGCAAACAGTCCATGTTCTTAGGCGAGTGGAGATACTGCCCGGGTTCCGCATACCAGGCCGCATGAATAATCGTATCGATTCCGTCACAGACGTCGGCCCACCACTGCGCATTCTCGGTAAAGAGATCCGCCGTCGTCTTGACCCTGTCCAGCCCCTGAACGGCTTCGAGTCTGGCGTCAGTGCCGTCACGAATAACGACGCGAGTCGGCAGCCCTTGCTTCGCCAAGGCACGCAACACTTGGCGTCCCACAAAGCCCGTGACGCCGGTCACCAGCACCTTGCCGCTCATGTCACCTCCAGCCGGGGGATCGCAGTGACGAATCGTGTCTGTTGCGCCGCCAGATCGGCATTCTGTTCTATGACCTCTCCCGCGATGTTCCAGGGCAGAATAACCAGGTAATCCGGACGCCGGGTGCGCAGTGCAGCGACCGGCACTACCGGTATTCGGCTGCCGGGAAGAAAATGACCCTGTTTGGCCGGGTTTTTGTCCGCCACATAGGACAACAGGTCAGGCCGTACACCGGCAAAGTTGAGGAGAGTGTTGCCCTTGGCGGCTGCGCCATAGGCGGCAACGATCTTGCGATCACGTTTTGCCTTCAGCAGAAAACTCAGCAGATCGTCCTTGACCTGTTCCGCCTTTGCCTGAAAATCGATGTAAAAGTCTCTGCTGAACATGCCGGCCTCGACTTCCCGCCGCAACACTGCTTCCACGCAAGGCTCCCGGGAAGCGCGTCCGGTGTCACCCCGTTGCGCAAAGACACGCAAACTCCCGCCCTGAGTCGGAATATCCTCCACCTCGAATACGTGGAGGCCATGGC
>JABMDG010000357.1 GCA_015904045.1 Nitrospira sp. | reverse complement strand
GCCTGCGACACGAAAGCCTCCTGTCTCAGCGTAGCAATCCGGTCTCGTTCCCGTTTACGCTGTGCCGCCATGTTCTTCGCCTTCGCCAGAGTACCCCCGGCGCTCTTCACCGCAGCGCGGGCTTGGCTCACACGGGCTTTGAATGGTTGAGGATCGATCTGGGCCAGAGTCTGTCCTTGGGTAACGACCGAATTGAAATCCGAGAAAAGCTGCGAGATCTTTCCCGACACCTGGCTGCCCACCAGGACCGAGACGACCGGATTGACCGTCCCGGTTGCCGTCACGATGGCGGTAATGGGGCCCCGGTCGACCGGCATCGTTATGTATCTGACAGGCGGAGGACCGGCGGTCCACCAGTACCACAGTCCCATTCCACCGGCGGCCGCGGCCAGCGTGATTCCGATCAGCCCAAGCCGGGGAAGTCGTCTCAAGCGCGCCGGGAACGGGATGACTGAGTCCGATCGCCCATGCTCAGGCAATGCGTCCGGCCGATGATGTGCCGGGGGAGTCACGGCTTGGCGCGGCACTACTTCAGTCACGGGAACATGGCGGGTCGGTTCTTCAGGCTCGATGGACATCGTCAATGGACCTTTTCTATAGGACCGTGAGCCGGTCTCCGTTGGAACCGGGCCACGATGAGTTTACGACCTTCCTCGGCCAACAACAGCGCGAGCGAACCCAGAACGAGAGGTCCGAAAATCCACAACGGCAGGGGGCTGGTGCCGAAGATTTCGTTTCCGATCGGCGTATAGGTGATGAGCGCGAGCAGCGTCAGTTCTGCGACGATGCTCCATAGGATGAGCTTGTTGCTGAACCATCCGAGTCTGGCCACCGAGAGATGATCGGATCGGCAGGCAAACACGTTGGCGACTTGCGCCAGCACGATGCCGGCAAAGGTGACCGTTGTCGCCTGTCTATATAAAGGAGACGACCAATCCAGCGGGGTTTCCCAGGTCCAGCCCTGGCTGTAGAGGTAGAGAAAGAAACCGCCCATCGCCACTGCCGCCTCGATGAGCCCGAGGAACAGATAGGCCCGCAGCAAGAGGGGAAAGCTCAGGAGCCGTTCGTGTCTCGGACGCGGAGGAAGGTCCATGACCTCGGCATGGGGCCGCTCGGTGCCGAGACCGAGGGCCGGGATCATATCGGTGCCGAGATCGACCGCGAGGATTTGGGGGATCGTGAGCGCGAGCGGCATACCGGCGAAGCCGTAGCCGAGAAACGGCACGATCTCGGGGACGTTGCTCGCGAGAATGTAGGTGGAGAATTTGCGAATGTTGTCGTAGACCGTGCGGCCTTCTTCAATGGCGTTGACGATGGTTGCAAAGTTGTCGTCGAGCAATATCATGTCCGCCGTTTCTTTCGCCACGTCGCTTCCGGTGATGCCCATCGCAATGCCGATATCGGCTTTCTTGATGGCCGGCGCGTCATTCACTCCGTCCCCCGTGACGGCAACCACTTCCCCCATCGCTTTGAGAGTGGATACGATCCGCATCTTGTGCCGAGGCGCCATGCGCGCAAAGACCGGATCGGGCTCGCCTGGATTGGCGGGCATGAGGAGCCGACGCAGCGCTTCGTCGCTCATCGATTCGACCTGATGCCCTTCGATCACGGGACAATATCCGTCCGGCTCGGTGGGGATCTCTTTCGGCGCCAGCCCGATCTGGCGGGCGATGGCCAAGGCCGTGAGCGGATGGTCGCCGGTGATCATGATGGCGCGGACGCCGGCTTGGCGACAGCGGGCGATGGCTTCCGGTACTTCCTGGCGCGGAGGGTCCATCATGGCTACCAGGCCGAGAAAAGTGAGGTCCTGTTCCACCTGCTCGATGTCCAGCTTTTCGATGCCCTGTTCAATGTCACGCATGGCTACGGCCAGGACCCGATAGGCCTGGTGCGCGAAGGTCTGGCTTTGTTCCATGATGCGTCGGTGATCTTCCTGACTCATCGGCGAGCGTGCAGTTTGGTGGAGCATCTGGTTGCAGAGGGGTACGAGCGATTCCGGTGCT
>JABMDG010000356.1 GCA_015904045.1 Nitrospira sp. | reverse complement strand
CAACATATCTTTCCCGGCCAGCAACGGCGGGATTGCCTCCCGCTGAATCGGGGTCGGCTCCTCATAGCCCAGTTGATCCAGTGTGGCGAGCAGCCTCGCTTCCAAGCCGAGGGAGGCAAAGCCGGGGGAAAAGCCATGCGCTGAGGGGACGATGGCCGATGGAGGCGCTTCAGATTTCATAGATGATGGTGAGCCTTTTCGTGATTCGTCTGTTCGGCAACCAATTGCCGGTCAGGATGAGGGATGGAGGGCATTCTACGTGGTCGAGGTGGCCTGGGTCCATCCCGTCGGCTAGTCGGTTGGGTTCGCGCCCGATGCGGGCACTCACCGGCGGCCGAATAGATCGATCGCACCGCGCATTCATGCCGTTATTGCCCCAGATCCTCACAGTGACATGTAGCGCAGTTCCCCAATTTGTTCGGCGGCTCTTTCTCTCGTCCTGCTAACCATCTGAGATATCGCTCAAATGTCCGGCTCTAGACCGAGCCAATCCTGGCGCCGAGCTTGCTCAGTAGTCGTTCATGAACACAGCGTAGCGTAATCCCTAATGGAAGATCCATCAACCGCGCGCATGCGCCTGACAGGAAGGGAGGATTCCCATGTCCGTTGCCAAGATCATCGAGATCAGCGCCGATTCGCCCAAGAGTTTTGAGGACGCGATTGGAGTAGGGATCAGTCGTGCCTCCAAGACTCTCCACGGGATCAAGTCCGCGTGGGTGGCAGAGCAACATGTCGTGGTCGAGAACGGCAAAGTCGTCTTGTACCGCGTGGACCTCAAGATCACGTTCGTCATGGATTGACGCGCGGCGCAAGTAACAGGCTTGTGTCACCGACTGAGCAGAGGGAGGCTCGCTGGTTGCCATACGTACGTCGGAAGAGAGGGGTGTGGTCTAGAACCTTGCTTCACGATGCTCTGCTGGTCACTCTCGTCTGGTCAACCACGTTCATGGCATTCGCGCAGGCCTTCGAGTCTCCGACGGAGGCAGTACGTGGAACGGTCAACCGAGTGATCCAGATCCTCGAGGATCCCGCACTGAAAGACCCGGCAAGGCTCATACCTCGCCGCCGGATGCTGGAGGAAGAGGTCGCAACCCGGTTCGATTATGCCGAAATGTCGAAACGGGCATTGGCGGCTTACTGGGTTCCGCTCACCGCCGCAGAACGGACGGAGTTCGTCGAGCTGTTCAAGAGGTTCCTATCGGACCGCTATGCCGACAAGATCGAGGGCTATAGCGGAGAACAAGTGGCGTACCTGTCGGAACGAATCGAAGGGTCGTATGCAGAGGTCAGGACCGAGCTCCGGTCTGAAAAAACGACCATTCCTGTGGATTATCGCCTCCTCTTGAAGGAGGGCCGGTGGCATGCCTACGACATTATCGCGGATGGCGTCAGTCTGGTGAAGAATTACCGGAGTCAGTTCAATACGATCATCCGCGACAGTTCATACCAGGAGCTGGTGAAGAAATTGCGCGAACGGACGCTGGAGGAAGACACGAAAAAGAAACGATGACGAAATTCCTGGGGGCCATTCTTC
The DNA here is from genome assembly GCA_015904045.1 of Nitrospira sp. Next base: position 2,314 of record JABMDG010000356.1, on the reverse strand, counting down.
TGAGGAGTCCCCGACTACCCCTTATGGAGATCGCTGTCGCCCGTGAACGAGTCCGATGGTGGCATACGTGGCCATGACGGAGTGACGGTTCGGACGAGCCGCGTATCGACCACGGAGGAATCTGCTCATGATCACTGCCATCGCCTTCACGGTCTATCCGGTCTCGAACATGGAACGGGCGCGAGCGTTCTACGAACATGTGCTCGGCTTGCATATGAGCTACAACTATCGGGACGTTTGGGTGGAATACGAGATCGGGAGTTCGACGTTCGCCATCACGACGACGGACATGGGCCATACGCCTGGCGCAAAAGGGGCGGTGGCGGCGTTTGAGGTGACTGACTTCGAGGCGTTTATCCACAGGATGAAGGAGAGGGCCGTGTTGTTCGTCACGGAGGCATTCGATACGCCCGTCTGCCGAATGGCGGTGATCGAAGATCCGGATGGGAATCACATCACGATCCACAAACGCCATGCATGACGTTCATTCAGCACACCCGATACAGGCCTCGCGTCAATCCGTTGCAAAAAGTCCTCATGCGGGCAAAGGCCAGCTGGACTTCGCGCTGGATCTGCGGGCGCACGGCCGCCAGCTTCGTTCCGCTCGCCGGAATGACCTCGACGACCACGGATTGCGGCAAGGAAATCGGCCGGCCGATCTGGCTCGTGATCCAGACCGTCACGTCCAAGAGCCCGCGCACGTTCTTATGGATGTTCTCCGCCAACACCTGCGCCAGTACATTATAGATCTTCCCGACATGCGCCACGGGGTTCTTGCCGGGCGCAGCTTCGGCGCTGGCAGGGCGGCGGAGTGAAATGATCCCGCAGACACGATTGCCTCGCCCGACCTCCCCGGAATCTCCCGCTTCCGCCGAGGTGCCCAGCAGCGTCAGGTATGTGCCGGCCTCACCCGCGCCGCGTTGATCCAACACGTTCAGGAACAGGCGCGGAGAGAAGCGGTCCCCGACCATTCGTGTCACGAAATCCGTCAGAGCCCGTTCCGCCAATACCTTCCGTTTGAAATAGTGGGACACGTTGCGGATCAGTGGAGCCAGAAACGGCATCGCCACCGTTACATCGAGATCTCTCACGCGTCGTACCGCGAGCACCTTCACGTCTTCGCCTGTGTCGGGAAACTCTTTCTTGAAGGATCGGCTGTTCAGAAATTGCTCAATCTGAAAGACCAGCCGCTCTGTCGGGGTGAACGGGGCGTACCCGACCGTAGCAGAGGTGTCATTGGCCACGGCTTCGTGAGGCCGATCGGTTACGGACCGCAACTCCTCCGATGCCGGCTTCAGTTCCACTTGGCATTCTAAGTCCTTGAGCGGCTTGATGCGTGGCAAGTGCCGCTTGAACCATTTATAGGCTGCCTGTTCGGCGATCTCCTTCACCGGAATGCGCTTGTGCTTCCATTCGAAGGTGGCTCGGTCGCCCATGACCAGCCGCATCGGAGCCAGGACCGAACCTCCGCCGAATCGGCAGGCGACCTGACCCGCCACCAGCATCCCCTTGTCGGCGTTGAAATGGAGGACGCGACCGCAGATCTTGAGGTACGCCTGTGCCAAGTGGACAGCCACGGACTCCATCACGGCATCGCAGATCGTATCGGGATGGCCCAATCCCTTGCGTTCGACGATTTCGAACGGCTCTTGTGCGAGGGGAGACCCGGTCGATTCGATGATCAGTGGCTCCATCATGATCGATTAGCAGGTGTACCTCAGCTCGTCGTCAACAAGAGTTGAGCAAGGCCGATGCCGTTGGTGCCCTATGGTAAACCCACGTCTCTCCGGCACGTTGGCGCGTCAATGTGCTGCATGAATTTCTGGAGAGGGATAACTTGCCACAACACCGAGGCTGTCTCTGTAGTGGAACGCTACATCACGATTGGGCTCATACTGTCCCACCCGTACGTTTTCTTGTTCTCCGCCGTGGCACTACGATTGCTCACCATCAATACTTGCCATGCTAATAGGTGTTGTGATTATCAGCGTGCTCGTCCTCACTTCTTCATGCAATGGAGGCCGAGGAGCGGAGTCGTCTTCCATGGATTCCACCCGTAAGGCCGAGCGCAACCGGATGGTCGATCAGTACATCATCCCCCGCGGTGTCAAAGACCCTGCCGTGGTTGCCGCGATGAGGCATGTGCCGCGCCATCGCTTTGTACCGGGCGCGTATTCCCTGTTCGCCTACGTCGACGGACCCCTCCCCATAGGCCACGGCCAGACCATTTCACAACCCTCGCTGGTTGCCGAAATGACGGAACAACTGAAACTCAAGAAGTCGGACAAGGTACTGGAGATCGGAACCGGCTCCG
>JABMDG010000355.1 GCA_015904045.1 Nitrospira sp. | reverse complement strand
GGTGACTCTGGCGCTGAGGGCATGGCTTTAGGGCAACTCCCTTGATCAGAGAGTACGGGGCGACGTTACCTTCTCGGAATCGCACGCCGAATCTTGAGCTTACCATGCAGCGGTTCATCCTCGGTCCACGGGGCACGTGGAAGGCAACGCCGAATTCGCACGAGATGCGATTCAGGCTGATTCGTGCTGAGCTGTTAAGAAGAGCGTGGGTTAACTGGTCTCGACGGAAGGAGAGAGGGGCAGTTCCTTCATGTACCAAGCCACGGCTTCGGTGCGTCGATTCACACCGAGTTTGTCGTAGATATTCGCCAGATAGTTCTTGATAGTCTTGTCGCTGAGCCCCAGGTGTGTGGCGATTTCTTTATTCGTCCTGCCTTGTGCGAGGAGCGGCATGATCAGCCGCTCCTGAGGCGACAGCTGGGTCAGTCCGTGGGTGTTACCGCCGGAATTTGCGCCGGTTCGAATCCATCGAAAGGTCTGTTGGGTGATGCGTGGATCCAGGTAGCAACGCCCCCCTGCAACAGTGCGAATGGCGCGGATGAGATCGTCCGGTTTCACATCCTTGAGCACATAGCCGTGCGCGCCGCCTCGGATCGCGGCGGCGACGGTGGTTTCCTCAGCATAGCTGGTCAAGACCAGGATTCTGAGCTGCGGCATCTCTGCAAGGAGCCGCCTGCAGGCTTCTATGCCGGAGACATCGGGCAGTTTCATGTCAAGCAAGACCAATTGCGGTTGAAGTCTCCTGGCGATGGCGAGGGCCTGAGCGCAGGTGCCAGCCTCACCCACGATGAGCACGTCCGATTCCTGATCGAGAAGCGCGCGCAGCCCCTTTCGGACCAGCTCGTGATCGTCAAGAATAAGAGTGCGAATCGACCGCTTCATACAGGAGCCAGCATGGGTTCCAATGCAAATTCAAGGATGATGTCGGTACCCCGACCCAGTTCGGACTGCACCCGCAAGGTGCCTCCAATTTTCCTGGCCCGCGCCTCCATATTGGCGAGGCCGTAGCCCCGCTTGACCGATCCCGCTGCCGTGGCGAATCCGGTACCGTCATCGCTGACGGCAACGCTGATTCTCTCTCCGCGCTTGCGAATCACGATATCTGCATGAGTGGCCTGGGCATGACGGACACAGTTGCTGACGGCTTCCCGCACGATATGCAATATCTCCTGCTCCTCTTCCTTGGTCAACACGTCAAGGGCGGCGAGGTCGAGACTGAGGGTGATCTGTGCACGGCCAACCTGATCGTAGGCCGTCTTCAAGGCGGACAGTTCCGCGGTGAGGTCGAATTCTTGCACGGTGCCCTCGGTCAGCCCGCGGATCATGTGGCGAATCTCGGTAATGAGCTGGTTGATTTGTCCGATGACTCCGTGATGTGAACGGTCGGCGTCATGATCCCGTGGAGGATTGGCCCGCCGCGCCGTTTCGAGGTTCAAACCGATGGCATAGAGCGATTGTAGGATGCCGTCGTGCAGGTCTCGCCCGAGGCGGCTGCGGTCTTCGAGTAGTGCGTTCAACCGCTGCTCCATTGCTTTCAGGGCATCGGTCAAATCCTGGCTGCTCGTCTCATCTGACCAAAATGGCCGGAAGTCCTGCCTCCGTTCCCTCACCGGAACGTGATCCGCCCGGCTCGACATCAAAC
>JABMDG010000354.1 GCA_015904045.1 Nitrospira sp. | reverse complement strand
GCAAGAGATGAAGAAAATCCTCGGTGAGATCCAGAGCGGCCAGTTTGCCAAAGAATGGGTTCTGGAGAATCAGGCCAATCGTCCCGTCTACAATGCGTTATTGGCAAAGGGCGAAGCGCATCCTATCGAAGCCGTGGGGTCCAAGTTGCGGGCGATGATGCCGTGGCTCAAAAAGGACCAGCTAGTTGATCGGACTAAGAACTAGCGGCATAATACGTCTTGAGTGGTTTGTTCGACAGCTCTCGTATACACTGGCGGAAGTGGGTCGCGCCGTGAGCTGGGGTTCTTGCCGGTCTCCCATGTGAATCATCCGACCGGCCTTCTTTTTCGCAGGAGGTATCGTGGTCGATCGTGCCGTTGGCGTCCCGTTCGCCAAAGAAGGAATTCCTTTCATCGCGGTTCCTGCCGGCGTTACACTGTTGACAGGTTGGCTGGGCTGGGTGGTTCCGGCAGTCGGGGCAGCGCTGCTCACGATCTTTGTCGCGTGGTTCTTCCGCAATCCAGCCAGGGTCATTCCCAAGGATCCGCACCTCGTCGTGGCTTCCGGCGATGGGAAAGTCATCGCCATCGAGGAGGAATTCGAGCCCAGGTATCTTAAGGATCGTGCGGTTCGCGTGACGATATTCTTGAACGTGTTCAATGTGCACATCAACCGGATGCCCTGCGATGGGACGGTCGAAGATGTTCAATATCAGCCGGGGGCGTTTTTGGTTGCCAGCAGGCCGGAAGCGACGCTGCGAAACGAGCAGAATGCGCTGATGATTCGTACGACCGAGGGTATCAAGGTGTTGTGCGTGCAAGTGGCTGGGCTGATTGCCCGGCGCATCGTCTGTTGGGCGTCACCCAAGGACCCGGCGGTGAGGGGCGAACGATTCGGATTGATCCGGTTCGGGTCACGAATGGACACGTTCCTTCCGATCGGCACGAGCCTGCGCGTGGCCATCGGCGATCATGTGAAAGGCGGAGAAACCGTCATAGGAGAGCTGCGATGAAAACCGCTGCGTTCAAAAACTCGTTCGCCAAAGGTAGTAAGCAGCGCAAGGCCGCCATGCATCTGATCCCCAATCTTTTCACGACCGGCAATTTGTTGTGCGGAGTCTACGCGATTCTCTCGGTATTCAACGGCGACTACCTGATGGCGGCCATCGCGATTCTTGTCGCGATGGTGTTCGATGTCCTCGACGGCAAGTCGGCCAGATTGACCAACAGCACGAGCCATTTCGGGTTGGAGTATGATTCGCTTTCTGACGTCGTATCGTTCGGGGTCGCCCCGGGACTTCTGCTCTATTCCTGGGCGTTGAGCGGGCAGGGATCATTCGGGGTGGCGGTTATGTTCGCCTATGTGGCAATGGGCGCGGTGCGGCTGGCCCGGTTCAATTCGACCGTCACCCAGTCCGACGGCAAGTACTTTACCGGTCTGGCCATTCCAGCGGCGGCTGGAGTCGTGGCGTCGCTGGTCGTATTCGATCACTACACCGTTCGAATGGGAGCGGACGTCAAGCCGGTTTTCGTTCTGATCATCACCCTGGCGCTGTCGTTCCTGATGGTCAGTACGATCAAGTACCGCAGTTTCAAAGACCTCAAATTCAAGGGACACCAGCAGATTACCTATCTGGTCTGGGGCATCCTCACGTTGATGATGGTGGCGGCCTGGCCTCAAGTTATGCTATTCGTGATCTTTGCCGGCTATGCATTGATGGGGCCGGTTGAGCGCGTATTCTGGCTGGTTGCGCAGGCGATGGGGAAGAAGGGCCCGGCGAAAACAGAAGTGCCGTCGCTTGAGCCGAAGCCGTAGAATCGTCCGGCATTGGAGTGCGCGCGAGATAGAAGTTGTGTGCGGCTGTGACGAGGAGTAGTAGGCAAAGCGCCTGGATATGAGAGAGCTGGTGGACGGTGCGAACCAGCCCAGGTATTGCCGAACTCGCCTCCGAGCCT
>JABMDG010000353.1 GCA_015904045.1 Nitrospira sp. | reverse complement strand
CGATCCGGCAGTACTCAAGCAGATCGTGGACCAGATGCAGAGCAAACCGCTCTTCATTGCGGACGGACACCATCGGTATGAAACCGCCCTGAACTATCAAAAGCTCCGACGGCAAGCCGGCTCACCGGCAGGCCTCCAGCCGTACGACGGCGTCTTGATGCTGCTGGCCCCGCTCGAAGATCCGGGCCTGACGGTACTGCCTACGCACCGGGTCACAACTACTCCGCTGCCCCCGTATGATCGCGTCAAAGCGCTGCTGGGCGACACCTTCGACTTTCAGGAATTCCCCTATACGGCCGAGACAAAAGACGGGGTCCGCGCGCAATTTCTCAACGCCTTGCGGACGAATGGACGCACTGCACCGGTCTTCGGCATCGCCTTGAAGGGAGACAGCCGCTATCTCGCGCTCACGTTGAAACCGGCCCATCGTCCGTCCCCCCAGGCGTCTCCGCGCACAAAACTCGACGTCTCGCTGCTGCAACAACTCATCGTCGCCAAACTCTGCCCCACACAACAAGAACAAGAAGCGATCCTCTACACCAAGGACGACCACGAAGCCCTCAACTGGGCGGCCCAAGGGACCGGAACCGGCGCGCTGTTGCTCAATGCGACGAAGGTCGGCGAAATCCAGGCAGTCGCAACTGCCGGCGAGCGCATGCCGCACAAATCGACCTATTTCTATCCGAAACCCCTGACAGGCCTGGTCATCAATGTAATGGAAGGGTAAGCGACGGCATGGGGGAATCGCTCATCGTGCTCGCGCACCCCGCACGCAAGAATGATCAAAAGTTCACCTCAAGGGCGGTGCTCGGTGCATGCGCGCAGTGATGAACGATTCCCCCACGCCGTCTGAGCGAGAGGGGTAAGGACGTGACCGCCAAGATATTGATTGTTGACGATGATGCCGACATCGTCGCGATGTTGGCAGACCGGCTCCACTCCCTCGGCTATAGTACGGTGGCTGCGCGGGACGGGCGGGAGGCGCTGGAGCAGATCGCGCAAGAATCGCCCCACCTCGTGCTGCTCGACTTGACGCTGCCTAAACTTTCCGGCCTCGATGTACTGAAACAACTGAACCGGTCAAAGCACACGGAGACCTTGCCGGTCGTCGTCATGACCGCCCACGGCTCGATTGACGTCGCCGTCGACGCCATGAAAGAAGGCGCCTACGACTTCCTCACCAAGCCCCTCGAAAAAGATCATCTGCTCATCGTCATCCGCAAGGCCCTGGAGCGGGATTCACTGCAGCGGCAAGTCGCGTATCTCCGGTCCGAGGTCGCCGGTCGATATGCCTCCATCGTCGGGAGCAGCCCGTCCGTACAAGCCGTGCAGGAAGCGGCCCAGCGGGCCGCTAAGTCAGACGCCGGCGTCTTGCTACTGGGAGAAAGCGGAACCGGCAAGGAACTGTTCGCCCGCTCCATTCATCAGTGGAGCCCCCGCCAGACCATGCCGCTCGTCGTCATCAACTGTGTCGCGTTGACCGAAACGTTGCTCGAGAATGAATTGTTCGGGCACGAGCGCGGCGCCTTCACAGGAGCGGACCGGCTACAAAAAGGCAAATTGGAAATGGCCGATGGCGGCACGGTCTTTCTCGACGAGATCGGAGACATGCCGCCGTCGCTTCAAGCGAAACTACTGCGCGTGCTGCAGGACCGCGAATTCCACCGTGTCGGCGGCTCCAAGAACGTTTCGGTCAATATCCGCGTCATCGCCGCCACGAACAAGGATCTGAAGAAGGCGGTGAAGGCCGGCCAATTCCGCGAAGATCTCTATTTCCGGTTGAACGTCATCACCCTCACACTCCCGCCTCTTCGGGAGCGCCGCGGAGACATCGCTGCCTTGGCTCAGTTCTTCCTCGACCGGCATACCAAAGACGCCAAACGTCCCGGCATGGTACTCAGCCCCGCCACGCTCGACGCGCTCACCCGCTATCCATGGCCCGGAAACATCCGCGAGTTGGACAATGTCATCGCCCGCGCCGTCG
>JABMDG010000352.1 GCA_015904045.1 Nitrospira sp. | reverse complement strand
GGCCTTGGGAGTCAGTGCGCGCCTCTGGAACTTTCCCCTGCCGCTGCTTCGCTTGATAGGGCAGGTTCTCGGGAAATCGATGGTGATGGACCGGCTGCTTGGGTCGCTGCAAATTGATTCGTCCAGGATCAGGCGGGAATTGGATTGGCATCCCCCGTATCCTGTCGATCACGGTCTAACCGAAACAGCGGCCTGGTTTAGCGGGACCAGGGTGCGGCTTCCGCGGGCAGCATGACAGCCGGACGCGTGTTGATGATGCGGCGTGGGCAGCGCAGATGACCGGATCGCTTCCGGCCTACGCATTCGGCGCGCCGGTCGTTTCCTTTGCCGTGGCGTGGGTGACGGTTTCCGTGTTGCTGCGGACGTTCGCCGGTCGCATGCTTGACCACCCCAACGAACGCTCCCTTCATCAGCAGCCTGTGCCGAGAACCGGTGGAATCGGCGTCGCGACCGGTATAGCGGTGAGTGTGCCGTTGGTTTCACCGATTGAATGGTGGCCGCTGTGGCTGGGGGCCGCGCTGCTTGTGGGCGTCTCCTTCGTCGAAGATCTTGCCGGACTTTCCATTCTCGGTCGGCTTGCCGCCCATTTTCTTGCCGCGGGCGCATTGGTCAGCGGCCTGTTGGCCCAAGGCTTTGAGTGGGGATGGGCCGCGGTGGTTGTCGTGCCGGTCGTGTGGATAATCAATCTCTATAACTTCATGGACGGTATGGATGGCTTGGCCGGCGGGATGGCGGTCTTTGGATTCGGATTTCTGGCGGTGCTGTCCTGGGTCGGAGATCATCAGCCGCTGATGCTCGCCAGCGCCTCGATTGCCGCGGCCGCCGCCGCGTTTCTGCTGTTCAACTTTCATCCGGCCCGCATTTTTCTGGGCGATGCCGGCTCGACGACATTAGGGTTTCTTGCGGCGGCACTTGGTCTGACCGGTTGGCACTACGGGGTCTGGTCGCTCTGGGTTCCGCTGCTTGTGTTTTCGCCCTTCATCGTCGATGCGTCGGTGACCTTGGTGCGGCGGCTGATGCGGGGAGAAAAATTCTGGCAAGCGCACCGCTCGCACTACTATCAGCGGTTGGTGCTCAGTGGGTGGAGCCATCGCAGAACGGCGCTGGCCGAATATGGCGTGATGGTGTGTTGTGGGTGCGGCGCGCTTGTGTTTCAGCTGGCGTCGGACACCGTCCGATTCGGGATTGTGGGAATCTGGGCACTGGCGTTTCTTGGATTAGCACAGTCCGTCTCGGCGATGGAACGGCGGATGACGGGGTAGGAATCGTTTGATGGGCGCGGATCATATACTACCGACCGGTCCTGAAGGCCGGGAATCTGCCGTTAGCACGCGCTTGATCCGTCCGTCAGACCCTCTGGGTAACAAGAGAGATGTGCTACAACGTGCCGTTCAGTTGCGCAACCAAGGGCGGCTGTTTCGCAGAGGCGACGCACAACTTGAGGATGTGTTCAAGGGGAGTATTGACCGATTCTGTGACATTGCCGTCGCGTTGCGGAGTGCACATCGAGTACTCGATGTGGGGGCGGGGCACGGCCTCCTTCTGTCCTTGCTTCAATCACTCGGACATGACTGTCATGCACTCGATGTCCGGGATCAACCGTCGGCTCACCCGGATACCTACGGTAAGGGGATTACGTTTCAGCTCTGCAACGTGGAGGTCGATCCCATTCCCTATCCCGACGAATCGTTTGATGCAGTCGTCTGTTGCCAGGTGCTGGAGCACTTTAGCCACTCGCATTTACCGGCGATGAAGGAAATCCGGCGAGTGCTCCGGCCAGGCGGCATCGTCGAAGTCGATGTGCCGAATGCCGTAAGTTTTCGGAATCGAAGCCGGATGTTGCGGGGGAAACACATTACGTATGACTACGAAGAGCATTACCTCCATGCCACGCCAATTCTCTACAAGGGTATGTCGTTTTTTCCGCGTAGGCACAACCGTGAGTTTACGAAGTCCGATCTTGAAATCTTGTTGCGGGCTTCCGGGTATCGTGAAATAGACGTGCAGTTCCTCAAGTCCAGGCGGTATCGGGAAGGGTGGGGGCGGTTGCAATCCGTCGGGACCGCCATAAAGGATCTGGTGCCCTCTTTACGAAAATCACTCATCGCGTTTGCGGTGAAGTGATTGTGGTGACCGGCCGGGCAATTCAGGTGCATGCTGCGTCGGTCGCCGGTTGGGCGGTCGCGGGGCTGGGGTTCAGTCTGCCGATCTCGACCAGCCTGGACGGTGTGTTGTTAGTCGTGACCGTTGTCGCTTGGATCGTCAGCGGCCGATTCGCAGAGATCCCGGGGATTGTCCGTCGAGACAAATATATACTGCTGCTGCCGGGGTTGTTCCTTCTGCTCGCTATTGGAATGACACATGGCCTCGCGTCGTTCGGTGAGCGGGTGAAGTACCTCTGGAAGTACGATGATTTTCTGCTT
>JABMDG010000351.1 GCA_015904045.1 Nitrospira sp. | reverse complement strand
CCCTGCTTCGATCTTTCCATTCGGCGTGAGTTTATCAATCAGATCGGGGAGAAGCCCCGCCAATTGCGAGCTGGCCGCATCTGGTGAGAGGCCGGCTTTGGACGCCACCTGGTTCAGCAGGTCGCCGCCGAGCCCCTGTTTGATCTGCTGGGCAGAAACCGGAAGATTCTGGCCTGTGCTGACCCACGAATTCACGATGTCGGCCAATCCATTCTTCTGAAATGCTTGAACCAGCCCTGCCAGACCACCAATCGAACTGTTTTGGCCCAGCAGACTGGTCACGGCCTGAAGCAAGGGGTTTTGATTTCCGCCTCCACCCAGCATTCCACCGGCTGCCTGGCCTAGTTGATCAAAGAGACTCATGAGGTTCTCCTTCGTGTTGATTGTTTGACCGAACGCGTTGTGCCAGGTTTGGGACTCGGTGTCTTTCGCTCGAGAGACGGGAGTTCCGCAAGCCCCCAATGTTTTCGCTTCGACCTGTTCTGCTCAGAAACTACAAAGAACACATGGAACGGAGCGCGCCGTTCATCAGCCGTTTGTCCCTTGCTCCAGGCCTCACCTGCGTCGTTGAGGATCTCCAGCAGCGTTTCGTACTCCTCGTCATCGCCGGGAATGACGGATTGTGCCTCAGTAATAAGGACGACGTAGCCCTTTGCGGGAAGCCATCCCAAATCGGCCAGGCATTCTTCCAGCGCGTCCCAGTTGTGTCCAAAGTAGTCGGGAAATTCGAGGGCTCGGGCAAACTCCTCGAAGACGCCCGTCGGAGTTGTGCATTTCTTGCCTTGAACGATCCGGAGCGCATATCCCGCCGGCTTTTTGACCAGGGACGTGACGGCTGTCCCTGGAGGTGCGACCAGGAGGGATGACCAGGGGGCTGTGGCGTTCTGAAGATGAGTCTGTACGGTCTGTTGTGTGGCCACGTGCGGACTCAATTCCATTTCGAAAATCAGTTGAGGGGAAGGAACGTCCGGTAGTGATCCCCCGTGTAATACGCTTTTCCTGTCCGCCGTTCAATCACGATCCGTTCGGCATCGCGCGAGCGGCCTTGTATCTTGGGATTCACGTCATACTCCCGATAGCGGCCTCGCGGTAAGCGCCGTTCCCGGTTTTGAAAGTCGCGCCCTCCGACGTAGCCCGGAAGGGGCGCGCCTCCACGCTCCTGCAACAGCGCGAGGAGGTCTCGGGCTTTCTGCGGAGGTGTTATGGCCGGCGTATTATCGTCTGTCTCTGCCGGGGGGCTGAGCGTGGTTCCGAGAGAGGGGCTCTCGCCGAGGTGTGCTGCGATGGCAGAAGGCACTCCTGCCATGCCGGTTGCGCAGCACAAGAAGAGTAACCACACAAACGGAGCCACAAGGGCCCGAAGTCGTCGATGGGTAGGCAACGGCGCTCTTGCCTCAGTCACGCATTGAATAGAGAGTGCGGGAGTCTTAATTGCCCATGGGCCGTCGAGAAACGACCGCTGTGTTTCTACATCCGCTGCATGGCTTTCCGGATGCGACCCTCTGTGCATCAATATCATTCATAGGCCGGACATACCGGCGCTCAACGCTTTGCATCAAGCCGCGAAATTGTTCTCTGACCCGTATTCTGTGTTGTCACGTCACCACCTTGCAAGCTAATGTTGGCGCGCAGCGGCGAG
>JABMDG010000350.1 GCA_015904045.1 Nitrospira sp. | reverse complement strand
GGTTCGATCGTCGTGCGCTCTGCGGCGATTCCCGGACATTGACCGGGTCTGACGGCCGGCGTACGATGCGATCAGGCCAAGGAGTCGTGCCCCCGTTGGCCACATACGGGGCGGTTGCTTCATTGGAGCTTTGACGATCCAGCTACTACGATGGGATCTCCGGAAGAACAACGGAAAGCCTTCCGAACGGTGAGAGAACAGATCAAGGCACATATCGAAGGATTCATCACGGCCCCGTAATGATATGCCCGCTCGGTTTCTCTTCCCCTTCCCCTTCACTCCATTCCGCCACAACCTGCGCCATTTCTTCCAGCCGCTGAGCGGCACGGCCAAAGACGCTGTCGGACGGGTAGGTCCCATCAAGGTCTCGTTCGCCGGCTGCGATACCGGTGAGCAGTTCCAGCGCTTCTTCGATTGTGTTCACGGCATACACGGAGAAGTGTCCTGATTCCACAGCCTCGACGACGTCGCGCCGAAGGGCCAAATGCTTGGTGTTGCGAGCGGGGATGATCACGCCTTGTTTGCCGGTCAACCCCCTTCGGGAACAGGACTCGAAGAACCCCTCGATCTTTTCGTTCGCGCCGCCAATCGGCTGGATCTCGCCCAACTGGTTGACGGAACCGGTCACGGCCAGCCATTGATGGATCGGTAGATCGGCGAGGCTGGAGAGAATCGCGGCGAGTTCGGCCACCGCGGCGCTGTCCCCTTCCACTTCCGAGTAGGTTTGCTCGAATGTCAACGAGGCGCTCATGGCGAAGGGGTGGGATCCTGCAAATTTCCCGGCAAGAAATCCAGCCAGTGTCATGACTCCTTTGCTATGGATCATCCCGGCGAGTTCCGCTTCACGCTGAATGTCGATCACCCCCTTGGTCCCGATGTAGGTCCGAGCCGTAATGCGCGTGGGACGTCCGAACGAATAGTCGCCAAGCTGATGGACTGAGAGGCCGTTGACCTGGCCGACGACGTCGCCGTCGAGGTCGATCATCAATGTGCCTTCTTTGATCTCATCCTGGATCCAATGTTCTGCCAAATTCGAGCGATGGCGCTTATGTGAGACGGCGGCATCGACATCCGCGCCAGACACGAAGGAATGGCCTTCTTTCCTAGCCCAGTACCCCGCCTCGCGGATGAGATCGCTCACGAGGCTGAACCGCAACGACAGTCGGTCGTGTCGATCGGCGAAGCGAAGCCCCTGCCGGATGATTTCAGCGACCGCATCGACGCCGAAGTGCGGCAGCCCTTCTTCGCGGCAGAGTTTGGCGATGAACCGGGCATATTGGCGATCCTGCCGCTCGCTTCTCTCCACCTCGGTGTCGAAGTCCACCTTCACCTTGAAGAGCTTGCTGAAGTCTTCTTCGTACGCTTGCAGGAGATGGTAGAGAATGGGCGGCCCGACCATGATGACTTTTACATTTACCGGGATCGGTTCCGGCCTCAGCCCCGCCGTCGAGAATCCGTAGAATTCTCCGGGGTCTTCGATCTTCACCTCTCCTGTCTTGATCACGCGCTTTAACGCATCCCAGGAAAACGGTTGGCGCAGCATGTCCAAGGCATTCACGATCAAGTAGCCACCGTTGGCCAGCAACACGGCACCCGCGTGGATCTCCGTGAAATCGGTGTACATCACCC
>JABMDG010000035.1:23581-50514 GCA_015904045.1 Nitrospira sp. | reverse complement strand
CAAGTATCTCAACGTGAATGCCACCGAGTCCGAAGCTGATCAAGGGACCAAAGAGCGGATCGCGGGTCATGCCGACCATCACTTCTACTCCGCCTGACAACATTGGTTGAACGAGTACTCCTTCCATCCCCTCCAGCTTGCCAGCCTGCAGGAGTCTGGCGCGAATCGCGTTGAAGGCTTCCCGCACCGCGTGGTCGTCGACCAAGTTTAACCGCACCCCACCCATCTCCGTCTTGTGCACAATTTCATGTGATGCGAGCTTGACTGCAACAGGGAATCCGATCTTCTGCGCCAGTTTGACCGCCTCTTCGGCGCTGGCTGCCACGGTTCCTTGCGCAAGAGGCAGATTCATTGCGCCGAGGATGGCATAGGTCTCTTCTGTCGTAAGCCAGCCAGATCCGCGTTCCGATATGGTCTTTGCGCAAATCGACTTCACCATTGATAGGTCAATGTCGGAATCGTGTGGCGCCTGTCCGATTGGCTGCTGTCGCCATGCTTCATAAACGATGGCACGGCTGATGATGCGCGCCGGAACCTCAGGGTGCCGATAGGTAGGAATGATCTCTCCGTCTACCGTGAATGCTCGATCCAAATCTCCTTCCGCCATCCAGCAAACATAAACGGGCTTGTTCTTTCCGATCGTCTGGCGAGCTGATTGGATTCCCCGAAGGATTCCCGCCGCCACGGGAGGATTGTCCCCCGCCCGGACCGAGACGTGAACAATGATGAGGGCGTCGATCTCGTTCGCCTTGAGCATGGTTGCAACGGCCTCTGCATGCTGGTCCTCGCTTGCAAAACCGATGACATCGACAGGATTGTTCAGTGCCGCTGTGGGAGGAAGAAAGGAGGCAAGTGTGGATTGTATCTCCTTGGACAATTCCGGCACCATGAGCCCTTCCGCTGCGCAGCTGTCGGCGCAGAGGACGCCTGGCCCGCCGGAATTGGTCAAGATGCCGACTCGGCGACCCGACGGGAGCCGTTGATTGGATAAGCCAGTGGCGAGCGCGAGATAGTCTTCCAGGGTTTTCGCACGGATGACGCCACACTGTGTGAACAATGCGGCAACCGCCGTTTCGTTCGTGGCCAGTGCCGCCGTGTGAGATCCGGCCGCCGATTGTCCAACCCGCGTCCGGCCCGCTTTCATGACGACGATCGGCTTCCTTTTTCCCACGCGCTCGGTAATCGCTCTGAACCGGTGAGGATCGACGATGGTTTCAAGATAGAGGAGAATCACGTCTGTCGCCTGGTCCTGCTCCCAGTACTCCAGAAGATCGTTCACCGTGACGTCGGCGTGATTGCCGATGCTGACGAAGCTGGACAGGCCAAGATGCAACCGTCTGGCAGCGGTCACCACCGCGAGCCCCATACCACCGCTTTCAGAGGCGAGGGCGACTCGACCGGTGGGCGGGATTGCCGGCGTATAGGTCGCATTGAGACGGACAGCGGGGTCCAGGTTCATCAGCCCGAAGCAGTTCGGTCCGATCAGGCGAATCCTATGCTGGCGGACTTTCGCACGCAGTTGCTCTTCGAGCGAGATTCCCGATCCGCCTGTTTCGGCAAATCCCGCCGTGATGAGGACCACGGCGAGCACTTGCTTGGCGGCGCAGTCGTCGATGACCGAAAGAACACACTCGGATGGCACGGCGATGACGACGAGATCGACATGGCCGGGAACGGCCTTCAGCGAAGGGAATGCCCGTAGCCCAGCGATCTCCGTTGCATGTGGATTGACGGGGACGATGGATCCGGCGAAGCCGCCCTGTTGCAGCGATTCGATGATCCGATGCCCGATACCGGTTGGCTTACGTGAGGCGCCGACCACGGCGACATGACGGGGATAGAAAAACGGCTTAAGCGGCGCAGCCGCCGGATTATTGTCATTGTCGAGTGCCGACATGATGAGTGCCGTGTACGCGTCACTCCTTGCTAGCTGACGATGTCGGGCGGCGACATGGCTCTGATGTAGGACAATACGTCCAGGATCTGTTCGTCCGTCAGCTTATCACGGAATCCGTGCATCGGGCTGAACAGCACACCGTTCGAGATCGCCACGAGCAGTTCCCAGTCTGTTTTCGAGCGGGTGATTCGAGACTGGAGATTGGCCGGACGCACGATCAAGTCGTCGCTGTCGGGGCCGTTCCCGTCCAATTTGGATCCATGGCAACGGAGACACTGTTGTTCATACACGCTTTGCCCCATCTTTTGATTCCCGCGAGACACCTGCGCTGAGACCCAGGACGTTCCGATGAAGATGAGGATGATGACGGCGGCCAGTATCATTTTCATGATCGATCCCTTTCACCGTATGACGAGAACCGGACATGTCACCTGATGGACGATGGTGTGCGACACGCTTCCCAGGAGGAACCGGTCGATCCCCTTGCGCCCGTGCGAAGCGACCACCACCAGGTCCATGGTTTGCGCCTGCTCTCCGACCATCGCCGCCGGATTGCCTACCTCCACCTTCGTGCTGACCGTATACCGAGATTCCAGGAGCTTGGCCGCAGTGGCCTTGACGAATTCCTCTGCATAGCGCTCCGCGCCTTCCCACCAGGCTTTTGCCCCCAGCGCGTCATAGGGGCTGTCTAACCCGACGGGGACGACAACATTGATTACACTGAGTTCGACCGGTGTCGCGAACTGGTGACGGGTCAGCCACTGCGTGATTCGATCGGCGTCATCAGGGCCTTCAATAGCGACCAGTACCCGTTTAATCGGATGTGCGGGTCCTTTGACGATCAACGTGGGACGAGACGCATGCGACAGCACGCGATGAGAGACACTGCCGAGGACGGTTTCAGTGACACGGCTGCGGCCGCGCGCGCCAACCACGACGAGGTCGGCCGCGACGGTTTGAGCGCCGTCGAGAATAACCTGAGCGGGGCTGCCAATTTCATTGACCTTCCGCACGGACCCCACGTCGGGCGGAACCATGGCGGCTGCGCGTTCGAGCAGTTGACGACCTGAGTCCACCATTGCGTTACGAAAGTCGTCGTAGCCTTGGAGATTGGTCATCTCGGCTATGAGCGGCTGCTCGAACAAACCGAGATTGACCCCATGCACCAGCGTGACGTCCGTTGGACGATAGACATGAAACGTCTGGGTGACAGCGGTAAAGGCCTGGTCCGACCAATCAACACCGATGGCGACTCTCATTTTCCTGGTGCTCCTTCGTTGCTTCGTCAAAACAGAGGATGGGGCGATGTGCCGAACGGAAGCGTGCGCGGCGAATCGCCGAGATTGCCGCGAATGCGCCACTCACCTTCTTCCATCACGAGGTAGTGCACTTCCTCATGCCAACTGTCGATGGGCACGTACAGGCCGCTGGTCTTGGACCGAGCCCACAGATGGCCGGTGCAGGTGACCTCCAGCACGGTCTGGCTTCCCGATCCGACCTTGGTGAATTTACTCAGGAGATGGGTGCTAGCAATCTCTTGATACTCGGCAGAGGACGCCTGGCCCGCCGGAATTGGTCACGATGCCGATTCGGCAACCAGACGGGAGCCGTTGCTTCGACAAGCCGGTGGCCAGCGCGAGAAATTCTTCCAAAGTTGCCGCACGGATGACGCCGCACTGTTTAAACAACGCGGCAATCGCTACTTCGTTGGTGGCCAACGCAGCAGTGTGAGATCCGGCTGCGGACTGTCCAGCTGATGTACGCCCTGCTTTCATGACGACAATGGGTTTTGTTCTTCCTACCCGCTCGGCGAGCGATCTGAATCGGACAGGATCGACGATGGTTTCGAGATAGAGGAGAATCATGTCTGTTGCCTGGTCCTGTTCCCAGTACTCCAGCAGATCGTTCACCGTGACGTCCGCATGATTGCCGACACTGACAAAGCTGGACAGGCCGAGATGCAATCGGCTGGCCGCCGTTACTACAGCAAGCCCGACCCCGCCGCTTTCCGAGGCGAGAGCGACTCGACCGGCGGGAGGGAACATCGGGGTATAGGTCGCATTGAGGCGGACGGCAGGATTCAGGCTCATCAGTCCGAAGCAATTTGGCCCGATCAGGCGAATCCCATGCCGGCGGACTCGATCGCATAGCTGTTCCTCCAGTGAGATGCCGGATCCGCCTGTCTCGGCAAATCCTGCCGTGATAAGGACCACAGCTGTGATCTGTTTCTCAGCGCAGTCGTCGATGACCGCAAGTACCGCGTTGGCAGGTACGGCAACGATGGCGAGATCGACAGGGGTGAGAATTGCCGTCAGCGAAGGAAACGTCGGTAGGCCCGCAATCTCGGTTGCATGTGGGTTGACGGGAATGATGGGCCCGGTGAACCCTCCGCTCTGTAGAGACTCAAGCACCCGGCGTCCGATGCCGCCTTCCTGACGGGATACGCCGACGATTGCGACGGACCGAGGATGGAAGAAAGGCTTCAGCGACTTGATGCCGCAAACAGGTGACAAGCCAGCCATCGATACCCTTCTGGACGGGCGTTCACGTTCGGCCCGACAAACAGCCCATCAGATAAGCCACTTGGGCTGAAGAAGCAAGACTATCCCCAAGCCTGCCATCACCAGACCGCTGGTGAGCTTTAGCCAGCGACCGGTGCGGCCCTGCAATTTCTTTCGGCTCAGGGTGATGACCGCAATGGTTACCATGAGGCTATCGTCAAAAATATATGCCAGGTTGTACAAGCCGAGATAGCCATAGTATTCCCACGTGGGTAACTGCTGCATCGTCAGAATCTGGGTATAGACCGCTGGGAATCCGGCTGTGCAGAGCAATTCAATCATATTCACAAGCCCGGCCAAAACGATGACGGCCACCAGGGCCCCGGCAAGGTTTTCGGCCTGAAGGATGCGGCGGATGCGAGCGTAAAGCCCAGGTTTCGCGGACTCTGGGATGCTCAGCGAAAGACCTTGGTGGAGAGCGAAGAAGTCTTTTACATTGACCACTCCGATGAAGAGCGCGATGCCGCCGAGCCCGAACTGAACGGAGCGCGACAGCCCTATCACAAGAAACACGTTAAGCCATGCCGCCATGAAGGCAAAATAGAGTAATCCGCTGACGCTGACGAACGTTCCGGCGATGAGCGCCATCTTGCGACGATCGTGGAGATTGACGAGCAGGGAAAGGAGAAAGAGCAGGACCCACATGGCACAAGGATTGAAGCCATCCATCAAACCAATGAGCACGGTGAACAAGGGAAGGCCCAGGTCGTGGACACGAAGCGGGCCGAACCATTCCGACTCGATGCTCTGGATCGATGGAGAGGCGTCATCTGGTACGTTCTGCTTCAGCTTGGCGCGGATCTCAGCTCCGGTCGTGTCGGAAGAGCGAAAACCGACGATCAGCTCCGCGCCAAGGAGAAATGTCGGCACACCGATGGTGGTGATGCCTCGGTCCTGTGCTAATGCTGCCAGTCGCTGCCGCGCGGCGGTATTCTCAGCGATGTCGTAGAGGGCGATCTGAAGCGAGGGCCGTTCCCGTCGAAGTTCGTCGAGGAAAATCTTCGCGGCTTCGCAATGAGGGCAGCCTGTGCGGACGAAGACCTCGATGTCCGGAGCGCTTTCTTCAGCGTGAATCTGTGTGCCGATGAAGCACAGCAGAGCGAACACACACGCGGCGTAGCGCAGAACCTGCCTCCGCCTGGCTGTGGACTGGCCGAACACCTAACTGACGACATCGGGCGGCGATATGAACCGGATATAAGACAGCACATCCAGCATTTGTTCATCCGTCAGCTTGCCGCGAAAACTGTGCATGGGGCTGAATAGGACCCCGTTCGAAATCGCCACGAGCAATTCCCAGTCAGTCTTGGACCGGATGATTGCGGATCGGAGATCGGCAGGCCTCACGATCAAATCCCGGCTGTCCGGGCCGTTTCCATCCAAGTTTGGTCCGTGACAACGGAGACATTGCTGCCGATACACGTCCTCTCCGACCTTGGGATGGCCTCGCTGGACTTGGGCGGATACCCAAGGCGCGGAGACAAGAACGATGACAAGAACGACGCCCAGCAGTGTTTTCATGATCGCATTCCTTTCACCGGACGACGAGCACCGGACAGGACACGTGATGGACAATGGCGTGGGACACACTTCCCAGGAGGAAGCGGTCGAGCCCTTTGCGTCCGTGCGAGGCGACGACCACAAGATCCGCAGTTGCGGCGTGCTCTTCAACCACCGCGGCCGGATTGCCCACGGCCACCTTGGTGCTGACCGTATATTGTGAATCCAAGAGCTTGGCTGCGGTTTCTTTGACGAATTCCTCTGCGTAGCTCTCCGCGCCTTCCCACCAGGCCCTTGCGCCTAGCGCATCGTAGGGGCTGTCCAACCCGATGGGCACCACGACGTTGAGCACGCACAGCTCGACGGGAGTGGCGAACCGGTGCCGCGTCAGCCATTGGAGGATCCGATCCGCATCGTCACGGCCTTCCACGGCGACCAGTACATGCTGGATCGGGTGCACACCCCCTTTCACGATCAACGTCGGGCGGGTGGTATGCGACAACACACGATGGGACACGCTGCCAAGCACGGCTTCAGCGACGCGGCTGCGGCCGCGCGCGCCGACAACGACGAGATCGGCCGAGACCGTTTGGGCGCTGTCGAGAATGACTTGGGCGGGACTGCCGATCTCATTGATCTTTCTTACCGTCTTCACATCGGACGGAATCATTGCGGTGGTGCGGTCGAGCAGCTGGGCCCCTGCGTCCACCATCGCGGTGCGAAAGTCGTTGTATCCCTGCAAATACGCCGCTTCGGCCACGAGCGGCTGCTCGAAAAATCCCAGATTGACTCCGTGCACCAGCGTGACGTCCGTTGGATGGTACAGATGGAACGTCTGGGTTACGGCGGTGAAGGCCTGGTCGGACCAATCGACACCAATGGCGATTCTCATGCTGGTGCTCCCGTCAAAACAAGGGATGGGGGGACGTGCCGAACGGAAGGACGCGCGGCGAGTCACCGAGATTGCCTCGGATACGCCACTCGCCTCCTTCAAGCCCAAGGTAATGCACTTCCTCATGCCAGCTGTCGATGGGAACGTGCAGGCCGCTGGTCTTTGACCGTGCCCACAGATGGCCGGTGCAGGTGACCTCCAGCACGGTCTGGGTTCCCGATCCGACCTTGGTGAACTTGGTCAGCAAATGGGTGCTGGCGATTTCCTGATACTCGTCGAACAAGTCCTTCCACACTTTACGGATGTCGTCTTTCTTGAGGCCGTGATAGTTGTACTGGGAAGAATACGTCGCCATGACGGCATCGAGGTCACGGGCTTTCACCGCCTGTTCGGCCCGCTCAAACATGGCCACGACGGACTTGACGGTAGCGTCGTCCACTTCAATGACGGAACTGTCTGGAACGACGATCTTGGCCCCTGCCCTGTCTAATCCGGCAAGAGCGCAGGTGATAATCGTCAGTACAATAACGGCGGCGCGTATTCTCCGGCCTCGACCTGTCATTTCTTCTCCCTCACTGGGTCTGACGAACTTCTGTCCTTCACTCCGCTTATCGCATCCAGGTCACGCGCACGAAATCTTCAGCCTTGTCGTAATGCAATTCCAGAACGCCGTGATACGCGTGCTTCAGGGCTTCGCCGATACGTCTGGGCAAATGGGTGTCGGTCGTGGAAATGACCAGGCCTTCAGGCTTGGCCTCAATCGACATAATGCGCGCGAGAGGATGCTCCTTTTTCTCGATCTCCTCCGTATTCTTCACCAAACCGATGACTTGCTCATGTTGGTCGTCTTTGACCCCGCCTTTGATGGTGACCAAGCCTTTGGGATAGTTGTCTCGGATCCGCAGACATGCGGGGCAGACAATCTTATCGGGGTTCGCCGGCGCGGGGCCCCAGGTCCATCGACCCTTGTGAAATAGCGCTCCGCATTCGGAACAGACGGTCGGCTCCTTGAGCTTCCCGCGCATTTTATAGGTGTCGTGCTGGTATTCCTGAACGGTTCGGTCGTGTCTGGCTCCCAGACCGGCCGGTGATTTAGTCTTTGCGGTCATGACTGCTCCTTCATGAATTACTGAGTCCCGCTCTATGCTGAGGACGGCTGCACTCGTTCCCGCAGCGCCTCCTTGGCCAGGGTCAAATACTGGATGACCTCGCGATCGCCGACTTGCGCAAAATCGACGTAATGATTTCCCACCGCCCAGAATGGGTCCGGAGTGGCCAGGACCACCAACTCATCCACGATCGCGCGGACCTCCCGGATGGTTTCTATGGGGCCGACCGGGATCGCTCCAATCAGGCGGTGAGGCTTCAGGTGCCTGATGGATTGGACAGACGCAAAGAACGTAGAGCCGGTGGCAATGCCATCGTCGACGAGAATGACGGTGCGGCCGGTGAGCGCGGGCAGCCGCCGGTCCTGCCGATAGAGAGCCTGTCGGCGAACGATCTCCTCCTGCTGCGCCTCCACAAGATGCTTGAGGTCCACCCGCGAGAATTGAAATCCCGCCATCGCCTCCGGGTTCACATACACCGTTCCAGTCTCGCCCACCGCGCCCAAGGCGTATTCGGGATTATCCGGTGCGCCCAACTTGCGGACGATGAACACGTCCAGTGGTAGATGCAGTCCCAAACTCAACTGGTACCCGACCGCTACGCCGCCGCGAGGGAGCGCCAGGATGAGGGTTGCCGGACGTTCACGATAGTGGAGCAATGGTTCGACCAGCCGGCGGCCGGCTTCTTCACGATCTTGAAACGTCACCGGTTCTCCTTCATCCCGCTTTGCGCCGTTACATCACTCCGCTGGTCACTCCGACTCCGATCAAAAACATCGCCGCTCCCAGCAACAAGGCTATCAGCCACCACAAGTGGCGGTGAGGCTCCGACTTCACATGCTGCCAATGGACCTCCCAGGGGATCTCAAGATACTTGGGGTGGCGAAACATGGCCTCCTCCTTTCCCTTACGACACCTTCACCTCGATTGCTTTCGGCTTCGCCTTCTCCGACTTCGGCAGATGGAGTTTCAGCACGCCCTCCTTGTATTCGGCGTTGATCTTGGAGCCGTCAGCATCTTCCGGAAGCGTGAAGCTCCGCACGAAACTCCCATAGGCCCGTTCGACCCGGTGATA
This sequence comes from Nitrospira sp., assembly GCA_015904045.1. The sequence goes on along the minus strand of JABMDG010000035.1, from coordinate 41,483 downwards.
CTTCTTGCCCTTTTCTTCCTTCTCGTATTTGCGCTCGCCGGTGATCGAGAGCACGTCCTCATGCACGTTGATCTTGATCTCTTCTTTCTTCATCTCGGGGAGTTCCGCTTTGATGAGGTATTCCTTGTCGTCTTCCGTGATATCGACAAGGGGCGACCATTCGGCGACCGTGATGGCCTCCTTCTTGTCCCCGCTCGTTGCCACCGGGGCGCGCCCAAAAATCGTCGAGAGGCGTTTTTCCATCTCCTCAAGTTCCTGCAACGGACTCCAACGTGCGAATGGCTCCCATCTGGTGAGTGACGACATGTGCCTACCCTCCTCTTCGTGGATGTCTCTCGTGACTGTTTGTCGGTTGCGCGGTGGCTGCTGTCGAACAAGATTGCATCGCCGATGCCACAAAATGGTGATGCGGAAAACGTGCGCCTGGTTGCGCAGATTCAAATGGTTGGAGACTAGCTCGGGAGTAAGTCCTGCCCGGACGGCCGGCACGCTGTCGCATTACTGGGCAGGACTGTTTCCTGCACTGTGGAATCTTTCACCATTCGATCGCTCTTGACTGGTGGGCATGCAGGGAATCTCCATCCTCGTCAATGGTGCGGCGATGAATCCTTTTCCGAGATTCCAACTCATGGACGGTACGCCATGCCATAAGAAGGAGGTGTGTATATGGTCAAGGTTGCAAGAACAGCCGCCGTTCGGCACGAGGGGTCTACCGATCGCTGCCATCGCTGTGGCGGGTTGATGGTGCCGGAAGAAGTGTTCGAGCTTGGTTCGTTTGATTGGCGCTGCGTGAGCTGCGGCCAACGGGTCGATCCGGTGATCCTCGCTCATCGCGAGGCCCATCGTCTTAAAGGGTTTGCCGGGGAAGAGGCCGAAAAGCACTTCGCGGGTCGTGGTACGTCTCGCCTGAACTAGGACTAAGAACAGAGCGAAGGAGGGTCTTGAGAGTGATTTTTCCCACGCCGAGAATTTATCTTGACAAGAACGGAAGGCGTAAGTAGAATTAAGCTTGCAATCAACCTCCGACGGACTGAATCGGTCGAACTGTTCAGCCCATCGCGCGATGTCGCATCAAGGTGTGATGGCTGCCGGTTTCGTCCAGAGAAAGGAAGGCATTGAGCCCCTCAGGCTTGCGGGGGTTGCTATGGTACACCACTTCGTTGCGTAACGGTTCGAACGAAAGGAGTAGCCATGGATACATTGGTGATGTTCATCGGTGTAATGCTGGTGATCCTGGTCGGCGGGATCCTAGTTTACAAGATGACCTAGTAAATACCGGCCCCATTCAGTAACCGGTTGTTCGGCGCACTGCCACTTGGCGCAGGAGGAGGGGGGTGTGTGATGCAACCCTCATTCGCGATACGTGGTTGAGAGAGTGTAAGTCTGTCTCCTGATTGCGCACTCATTCCTCTCCGAATCTTCCGTTAACTTTCAGGCAGTTCGAAAAACAAACCGAGGTGGGCCTTTCTGCGACTGGTTTAGAGGTGCCGAATTCGTCTCGGAAATCACCAATAGTGCGAGGGGGTTGGGCGAGAGGGCTCAGGGGAACTTGGAGTGCCGAAAAAGATCGCGCGGGTCGCCTAGCTTATTCTTGAATGGCCTTCGCCCGCTTCTGCAGGTAGGCATTGCGGACGGCGCTATAGAGATCGACAGTGGATTCTTCGACGCCCTGAAACTTTTCCAGATTCAAGGAGCGTTCGTTGACGACTTCGGTCGCACGCGCGCCAATCGATATGGCATACGTGGCCGCCCGCTCATCGATAGAGACCACCGTTGGAATGGCGTCTATGTTATGCATGGTGGGCAGGATGAGCCAGTAAATTGGATTAAGGGCGATGTCTCCGGCATAGCCGGCAAGATCTCGAACCGTATATGGTCCCAGAATTGGGACCATGAGATAAGGACCTGGTGGAACTCCATAAAATCCAAGTGTTTGTCCCGTATCCTCCTCCGGTGTCGTCAGCTTGAAGTAGTGTTGGGCGACATCGAAAAATCCCCCGATCCCAACCGTCGTATTAATGAGAAATCGCCCAACCTCGATCCCAGCTCCTTTGAACTTGCCCTGAAACATATTGTTTAGAAACCGTGGGGTTGCACGACTATTGTAGAAGATATTACTCACGCCGACTTGGACAATATCGGGAACGACATAGTTGTAACCTTTCGCTACCGGCTTCAGCACCCAGCGATCGAGCTGCCAGTTAAAATCAAAAATTTTGGTGTTGACTGGTTCCCAGGGATCGTATTCCTCGAGTTGAAGCTCACCCGCCTTCGCGAAGGGGTCGAAGGGTTCTTCCGAGGAGCTGTCGCCAACCGCCGTTGACAGTGGAGCCTGAGCAGCAGCCGCAACAGTTGGGGCTGCTGCATTGACGTCGCCGACGGGAAGGCCTGCAAGATCCCCTGAGAGGGCATGAGTGGGAAAACCGGAAAATGTCAGCAGCGCAACAGTGAGAGCCAGCCCTCCTAGTCGTCGATTGAACTGGATTGCCAGCTCGTCTATCCCGGCCATCATTCCTCTTCGCTGTGCCCCTGTCAGCTCAACTCATGGCGTCGAGCGAGTGCGCACTTTACCAAAAGGCCGGTCCCGTCGCCAACCATTTATTTCTGCCGGCTCGCCGTCGCGACCGTTATTCTTGGAAAGCGGTCGGGCTTTCCGTAGGGAATGAACATTGCAGTGTCTCAACGCTTGATGGTGAATCTCTAACAAGGAGATGAGGCGATGAAAGCGGTTGTCGGTATAGATGGATCGAAGTATGGAGAGTGGGCGCTTGAATGGCTCGTGAAACTTCCGTTCCGCACCGTGCCGAGCGTCGTCGGGGTGCACGGTCTCGATCTCCAGTCTGAGCCGGCTCCGTTTTTGACACATCCATCCATCAGCGGATTCGAGCCGGATGTGGGAGAGGCAACGCATTTTTTGGAGTCTCGAGCGAAGCGCGTAGTGGCGGAGACGCAGCAACGCCTGAAGGGACTCGGGCTCAAGGGTACCGTTCGCGTGGAACATGAAGCCATTGCGAACGCGCTGCTCAAGTATGCGGGACGGAACGGCCTGGTGGTCGTGGGCAGCCGTGGACTGGGGACGCTGGATCGCTTCATGATGGGCAGCGTCTCCACTGCTGTGACGCTCCATGCCTCCTGTCCTGTGTTGGTGGTGAAGGAGGCGGCGAAGCCGATCAGACGGATCTTATTCGCAACGGACGGTTCTCCCGCATCGGAGAAGGCGCGGCAGTTCCTCATCAAGCAATTCCGAATCCAGCAGGACACCGACCCGGTCGTCATCCTGCTGGTACATGTCATGCCGTATCTCCGTTATCCGGTCGTGAAGGAAGCGGGAGAGAAATTGCTCGCGCAGGAAACGGCCAAACTTGAAAAGGCCGGGTATCGTGTCAGGGAGTTTCCACGGGTAGGTCCCGCTGGGGATGAGATTATGAAAGTAGTGGGTCGGGAACAACCAGATTTGATCGTCACCGGCGCGAAGGGGCGTAGCGCGGTTACGCGGTTCCTCCAAGGCAGCGTCTCCATCAAGATTGTGCAGCGGAGCGACTGTTCCGTCTTGGTTGTACGGTAAGGAGGGCGTAACCCTCGAGAGACAACACAGGAAAAGAGACGGCCATACCCCGCAGGGTCATGGCCGTCGTTCTTTTTTCGGCATAGGCTAGGCGAATTTCTTATAGACGACTAGTCCACCGACCAGAAGTATAAACATCACTCCAATGAACATCCCCAGCATATCCATAATATGACTCCTTTTGTTTGATGATGATCTCGCCCGTACTTGAAGTGTGAGCAACTCTCATGCGCGTTCGTTGCGGGCCGTGAATTCTACAAACAGCTAAGAATAAACGGACTTTTCAGATTGACCACTGAGACGAACGTGGCAAATGGGGAGAAGAGCCACAAGGCTGTCCAGTTCTATTGACAGCTTGAGAAGATCGGGACTGACTATCCCAACCGCTCACGTCCATGAGCCGCGGTCAGATCCTGGACCGGGCCAAGGGGGACGAGGCCGGTGGGATTGATCTCGTGATGGGTGAGGTAATAGTGCCGCTTGATGTGATCGAAGTTCACGGTAGCCGCGATGCCGTTGGTCTGATACAGATCTTTCAGATAGCCGAAGAGGTGCGGATAATCGACAATACGCCTGAGGTTGCATTTAAAATGGCCATGATACACGGCATCGAACCGGATCAACGTCACGAACAACCGCCAGTCGGTCTCGACGAAGTCCGCGCCGAAGAGATAGCGCCGGGTTGCAAGACGCGCGTCGAGCTGATCCAGCGCCTCAAACAGCCGTAGGACCGCCTGCTGATAGGCCCGTTGCGATGTGGCGAATCCTGCCCGATAGACTCCATCGTTCACGTTGTCGTAGATAAAGGTGTTGAGTTCATTGATCTCCTTGCGCAGCTTGTCCGGGCAGAGATCGAGCGCACTCTCCGTGAATCGATTGAACTCGCTGTTGAAGATGCGCATGAGGTCGTCATCGGAATTGGTGACGATGCGTTTGGTGAGGGTATCCCAAAGTACCGGAACAGTCACGCGTCCTCGATAGTACGGGTCTGTGGCTCTGTAGGCCTCACTGAGAAAATGAAACCCGTTGATGGGGTCGAGTGAATGCCCAGGGCCGTCGCGGAATGCCCAACCCTGTTCGTCGCGAATCGGGTCCACAACGGTCATGCCGATGACGCCTTCGAGCTGCTTGAGCTTCCGTACGATAATCGTGCGATGCGCCCAGGGGCAGGCCCACGAGACATACAAGTGATAGCGCCCGGCTTCCGCCGGATAGCCTGAACTGCCGTCGGCGGTGACCCGCTCTCGGAACGCATCCGCTTGACGTGTGAACTCACCGGCAAGTGATTGCTCGTTGGGGAACTGCGCCCGGATTTCCATAGCCAATCCCTCCTCCAGTGCACCAGTATCGCATATCGGCGATCGGAGAATTAAGCGTGTCGGGTTGGTCTGTCGCATTTCACCACAGATGAAATTCGATGCCGTGGCAAAAAGCTACGAAAGTCCCGATGCCCATCAATAAAACCGCCGAAATAATGTGTCCTGCGAGGCACGTCACATGCTGAGGATACAGAAAAGGGGATGGGTGTGCGCTGATGACTGCACTGGAAACCTGGAGAGCGGCGCTCACAGTCGGCATCTTGATGAACCGCCACTCTAAGGAAATGCCGGGACGTAGGTTGTTGTTGGGTGCCGCTGTGTGCGCGATCGTCGCAGGGCTGATGGCCTGTGAGGACAAGGCCCGCCAAGTCTCCCCTCCCGAACCGGCGTCACCCCACGCTCAGTCTGGGCATATTCGCCTGACTCCGGAAGAGTCAGCCCGGATGGCGCTCCAACTTGCGCCGGTCGGTCGGGGGCAACTGCTCACGCACCGTGAATTTCCCGCAACGGTTCAACCCAATGAGAACGAATTGGCGGAAGTCACGACTCTGATCCGCGGCCGTGTTGTGAAGGTGTCTGTTGATGTCGGGCAGGATGTGAAAAAGGGGGCCTTGTTGGCGGTGCTCCACAGTATGGATCTTGGAGTGGCAGAAGGGGATTACCTGAAGGCGGCGGCCAGATTGTACGAGGCGGAATTGGCGCATGCACGGGCCAAGGAACTGTACGAGGGCAAAGCCGTGAGCCTGGCGGAGCTGCTGCGCCGTGAAGCCGTCATGAAGACCGCGCAGGCCGAAGCGCGCGAGGCGAAGAGTCGCTTGGAACTGCTGGGTGTGCCACAGGACGAAATCGAGCGACTGGATCGGGAGCATACGATCAAGGCCGATGTGCTCTTGCGTGCACCGTTCGACGGCCGAGTCATTATGCGCAACATCACGAGGGGCGAGGTGGTCGAAACGCATCAGAAGTTCTTCACGGTGGCGAACCTGAATGATGTATGGGTGGTCGGCAATGTGCCGGAAAAGGATGTGCAGTTCATCCGGAAGGAGCAAAAAGTCGACGTCCTCTTGGCCGCCTATCCCCATGCCATCTTTCAAGGAACGATCACCTATGTCGGCGACGTGCTCGATCCGGCCACCCGCACGATGCGTCTGCGAGTGACGGTGCGGAATCCTGACCGGCTGTTGAAGCCGGAAATGTTTGCCATCATCCGCGTCTATGCGGCGTCAAATCCGGATGCGCTGAGTGTGCCGCTTGCGGCTGTTCAAGAGGGCCCTCTCGGCAAAATCGTATTCGTGCAACGAGGAATCGGCGAGTTCGAGGCGAGAACGGTCAAGTTGGGACAGGAGCAGGGAGACCAGGTGCAGGTGCTGGACGGGGTGAGCGCCGGAGAGCTGGTTGTGACGAAGGGATCTTTCGCCCTCAAATCCGAGATGGAACGGCACAAGATCGAGCCCACGCCATGATCGCTTCTCTACTGGAATTTTCGCTGCGGCAACGGATTCTGGTTATCGGCCTGGCCTGCCTCTTGTCCGTCGCCGGCCTCTTCGCCTTTCAGTCCATTCCGATCGACGCCTACCCCGACGTGACGAACATCCAAGTACAGGTACTGACCGAGGCGCCGGGGCTCTCGCCGGTTGAAGTCGAGCGTTTCATCACCTATCCGCTTGAGCTTCAGTTAACGGGGCTGCCCGGGCTTGCGGAGATCCGCTCCCTCTCCAAATTTGCGCTCTCGCAGATCACGGTCGTCTTTGAAGACGATGTGGATGTGTATTTCGCCCGCCAACTGGTGCTCGAACGGATTATGGCGGCAAAGGAGCGGTTGCCGCCCGGGCTCGAACCGGTGATGGCGCCGGTCACCACGGGGCTAGGGGAGGTGTATCACTATTACCTCGAAGGGCCCCATGCGACGGCGACCGATCCCCACGTCGTTGAGAAGGAGTTGACCGAGCAGCGCACCCTTCAGGATTGGGTCCTGCGGCCACTGATCAAGCGCGTGCCGGGCGTCATCGACGTGAACGGAATGGGCGGATTTGTGAAGCAGTATCAGGTTCTGGTTGATCCGGCCAAGCTGCGCGAAGGAGTTGACCGATCAGCGTACCCTCCAGGACTGGGTCCTTCGTCCGTTGATCAAGCGCGTGCCGGGCGTCATCGATGTGAACGGGATGGGCGGATTTGTGAAGCAGTATCAGGTGCTGGTCGATCCGGCCAAGCTGCGCAAGTTCGACTTGACGCTCCACCAGATCTACGATGCGGTGGTGAACAACAACGCCAACGTCGGCGGCAACGTGTTGGAGCGCCATGCCGAACGCTCGATCGTCCGGGGAATCGGGCTGATCAAGACCGTGGGCGACATCGAGTCCATTATCGTGAAGGAGGTCGGCGGCACGCCTGTGTTCGTGCGTGACATCGCCGAAGTCCGCATCGGCCACGCTGTTCGTCACGGCGCGGTGGTGCTCAATGGCGAGCGGGAGGTCGTGATCGGAACGGTCCTCATGCTTCGAGGCGGCAATGCCCGGCAGGTGGTCGAGGCGGTCAAGGACAAGATGGAGGATCTGCAGAAGGGCAATGTCCTGCCGGCAGGAACCAAGCTGATTCCTTTTTATGATCGCATTGAGCTCGTGAATGCCGCCATTCATACGGTGCGCGATGCGTTGATCGAAGGGATCGTACTGGTAGTCTTCGTTTTCTTTTTCTTCCTGGGCCATGTCCGGAGCGCCGTCGTCGTGACGGTTTCGCTCATCGTCACCCCGCTCATCACATTTATCGTGATGAAACGGTTCGGACTCTCGGCCAACTTGATGACGCTCGGCGGGCTGGCCATCGCCATCGGCGAGATCGCGGACGGGTCGCTCGTCGTCGTGGAAAACGTGTACCGACACCTTGCCCAACACAGCGGTGCGTCGCAGGAGAGCAGGCTCAGGGTTATTCTTCATGCCACGAAGGAGGTGGGCCGGCCGATCCTCTTCGGGATTTTAATCATCAGCGTCGTCTTCCTGCCGCTCATGACGCTGGAAGGGATGGAAGGAAAGATGTTCGCGCCGCTGGCCTACGCGCTGGTGATCGCGCTCCTGGCCTCGGTTGTGATCACACTGACCCTGTCGCCCGTGTTGGCGTCCCTGGTCTTGCGCGGAGACCATCCGAAGGACACGCATTTGACGCTCTGGATGAAGCAGCGGTATCTGCCGGTGTTGCAGTGGGCTCTCGGACACCGGAGCCTCGTCCTGACCGGTTCGATGGCAATCGTATTGCTCAGTCTTGCCCTTGTCCCGTTCGTGGGGCGGGAATTTATCCCGATCCTGGAGGAGGGGGCGCTGACGCCGCAAGTCGTGAGACTCCCGAGCGTGTCCCTGGCCGAGTCCATCGAGTTGGAGAAGCAGGCGCAGCGGGTGATGATGGAATTCCCAGAAGTGAAGGCGGCTGTGAGCCGGATCGGACGGGCTGAAATCCCCTATCATCCGGAAGACCTGTACGAGAGCGACCCGATCGTGTCATTGCACGACCGGAGTCAGTGGAAGACTGCGACGACGCAATCGGCCTTGACCGATGCCATCCGCCGCAAGCTGGCGGAGATTCCTGGCATCTCCGTCCTCATGAGCCAGCCGATCCAGGAACGGGTGGACGAACTGATTTCCGGCATCAGGACCCAATGTGCCATCAAACTGTTCGGAGACGATCTGGATGTGCTTCACGACAAGGCGAAGGAAATCGCCGACTTGATCCGGCAGATCGACGGCGTCAAAGACCTCAAGGTCGAGCAAGTCGCCGGCCAGCCCTATTTGATCATCGACATCGACCGGCAGAAGATCGCCCGCTTCGGCATCAACGTGGCCGATGTGCAGGAGATCGTCACCACCGCGATCGGCGGACAAGCGGCGACGCAGGTCTATGAAGGCGAGCGGCGGTTTCAGCTCACCCTGAGATTTCCTGAGCCGTATCGGAACAGCGTCGCCGCCATCGGAGAGATCCGCGTGAAGTCCGCGTCCGGTGCACTCATTCCAATGAGCGACCTCGCGACGATCGAAATGCGGGAGGGGCCGGCCCGCATCAGCCGGGAGCATGTGAAGCGCCGCATCTACATCGGGTTCAACGTCGTCGGCCGTGACATCGGCGGCGTCGTGGACGAAGGGCGGGCCAAGCTGGCAGCGCAGATCCGCCTGCCGGAAGGGTATACCGTTGTGTGGGGCGGGGCGTTCGAGAACATGGAGCGGGCCAATGCGCGGCTCATGATCGTTGTGCCGATCACGCTGGGCCTCGTGTTCTTCCTCCTCTTCTGGGCCTTCCATTCGTTTCGATACGCGACCCTGATCATCCTCAATCTGCCGTTCGCGTTGATCGGCGGCATCGTGTCGCTGTGGTTGAGCGGACAGTACCTGAGCGTCCCGGCCTCGATCGGGTTCATCGAGCTGTTCGGCCTCGCGGTGGGGAACGGCATCGTGCTGGTCTCCTATATCAACCAACTGCGCCATGAAGGACAACAGATCGACGAGGCGATCCTGACGGGCTGCAGTCTGCGGCTTCGGCCGGTCGTGATGACCATGATGACCACGCTGGTCGGTCTCTTGCCGCTGGCGCTGGCGCAGGGGATCGGTGCCGAAGTGCAGCGGCCGCTCGCGACCGTCGTGATTGGGGGACTCTTTACCTCGACGGCTCTGACACTGGTGGTCTTGCCGGCACTCTATGGCGTGTTTGCCGGGCGTCAAGTGGGGAAAGAAGAGGCGCCGCAATGGGTGTGAAGAGGGGCAGCGCAGACGAGCAGGGGAATCTGTCAACAGCGTCACAATGCGTCGATGGTGTGTTGACCCATCGAACCGGTATGTTGGCGCTGCGTGCTCCTATGATGCTCCGCCAGGGTGGCGCAATGTCGTCGCACGCTGAAGGTTAGGCTGGTGGGCATGGGATCGCTGTGCCGCCATCGACAGGTTCCCCTGCACGGTCGCCCGAGAAAGTGGAAGAAAAGAAGAGCTGAGGCCCCACGTCGGAATGTGCTCCCTCAATGCGCGCGGTCAGGGATCGATGACACGGCTCTTTTTGGTGGGGGAAGGGGAGAGAAGAGGCAATGCAGTGCGAAAGGGTGTTTGTTGTGCGTAACCACATGGAGGTGACAGGCTTATGTTGAAGGAAGTCACAGGAGACATTTTATTGACCAAGGCCGCGGCGGTGGCGCACGGGATTGCGCCCAACGACAATTTCGGCACCGGGCTGGCGTTGTCGCTCCGGGAACAATGGCCGGCGATGTACAAGGATTTCCGGCACTATTGCCAGACTTTTACGCCGAAACCCGGTGAATTGTGGACCTGGGCGGGCGTCGGCGGCACGCGCATCGTCAATCTGTTTACCCAAGAGCCGCCGCCCAGCCACGGAGCCAGGCCCGGCAAGGCCACGATCGAACATGTCAATCACTGTCTCAAAGCGCTGGCCAAGGTCATCGAAACCGAGAAGGTCAAGAGCGTCGCGTTGCCTCGCTTGGCCACCGGCGTGGGCGGGCTGAAGTGGGAAGACGTGAAGCCGTTGATTGAGAAACACCTCGGCCATCTGTCTATTCCGGTCTATGTGTACACGACCTTCCGGTCCGGTGTGCAGGCGAAGGAAGAGTAGGAGGCTCACAAGACTTCAGGGAGGCAAAGGGGGAATCCCATGACACTGATCCGGCAAGATGTGTACGACCGAATCGTCTCGGTGCGGCGATGGCTGCATCGATATCCGGAGCTGAGCGGGAGGGAAACCAACACCGCCGCGGTCATCGCCGATTTTCTCCAAGGTATTGGCGTGCCGTATCGCGCCAGCGTCGCCGGCACCGGTGTGGTGGCGGATATTCCGGGAACGGCGGGAGTGCCCTGCGTCGTGCTACGGGCGGACACAGACGCCTTGCCGATCCATGAAGAGACCGGCCTCGAATTCGCCTCCGTCCATGCCGGCGTGATGCATGCCTGCGGCCACGACGGCCACACCGCGATGCTGCTCGGCGCGGCGGCGCTCTTGTCGGAGGAGAAAGATCTGCCGGCGCCCGTACGGTTGATTTTCCAGCCGGCGGAGGAAAAGGGCACCGGCGCGCAAGCGATGATCCAGGCCGGCGCGTTGGACGGCGCCGGCCTGATCTTCGGCGGTCATCTCGACCGCCACTATCAGCCGGGGGCGATCGTGGTCGCGGAGGGGGCGGTCAATGCCTCGTCGGATAATTTCACGATCGAGATTATCGGGCAGGGTGCGCACGGCGCTCGTCCGCACGAAAGCATCGACGCGGTCGTAGTCGGAAGCCTCATGATTATGGCGCTGCAAACCATCGTCTCGCGCGAGATCGATCCGGCCCGGCCGTCGGTCGTCTCTGTTGGACAATTTCAGGCGGGGACTGCTCCCAATGTCATTGCCGGTCAGGCCAAACTGAGCGGTACCGTGCGGGCCCAGGACGCGTCCGTGCGTCGGCAGCTGCTGTCCTCGATCCGCCGCATCGCCGAGTCAATCGCCCAACTGCATGGGGCGAAGATCCACGTCACGCTGACCGAGGGCACGCCGCCGCTGATCAATCCGCCGGACATGGCCGACTTGGCGCGCCGCGCCGCCGTGGAAGCGGTCGGGGAGGCCAACGTCTTGCCGCTCAAGACGGCAAACATGGGCGCGGAGGATTTCAGTTACTACATGGAACACATCCCGGGGGCCTACGTCCGGTTCGGCGGGCAGGTACCGGGCAAGGAGGGATTCCCCGCCCATTCGAGTAAGTTTGATTTCGACGAGGAGGCGCTGGCCGTGGGCGCGGCGTACTATCAAGCCGTCGCCAAGATCGCCGGCCAACGGTTGCGCGATCGGCAGGGCCGCTCCTGACCGTACACGAGGCCATCATGATTCGAGTCCGAGAAGCCCGCGAGGAAGACGTCGGCCAGATCCGTGAGATCTTTCTGGCCGTCTACGGCACCGATTATCCGCACCGAGAGCTCTACGATGAATTGTGGCTCAAGCGGTCCGTCTTCACGGACGATGCGCTTATTCTCGTGGCCGAGGACACCGAGTCCGGACGGGTGGTGGGAACGGCGTCCGTCCTCTTCGACTTCGGCGCCCATTCCGATCTCGTCGGCGAGTTCGGCCGGCTCGCCGTCCATCCGGACTATCGACGCTTGCAGGTCGGCAATCTGCTCATGGAGAAACGCCTCGAGGCCATACAGAATCGGCTGCACGTCGGGCTGGTGGTGGCGCGCACCGTGCATCCCTACGCCCAACGGATCAGTTTGGCCCATGGATTTATCGCGACCGGCTTTCTGCCGTTGAAACATACGTTTCACCATCGGGAGAGTTTCGCGTTGCTCGCTCGGTATTTCGGCGATGCCCTGGCCTTACGCCGCAACAACCCCCGGATCATTCCCGAAGCCTATTCCCTGGCCGGCTGCGTCATGAGTCAACCCCCGCTCACGCCGGATTTCATCGTCGACGAAGACTCGGCGCCGTATCCCTCCGGAGGCGACTACACCATTGAGCAACTGCAGGCCGAAGGCTATCCCGCCTTGCTGCGCATCGAGCGGGGGCGCGTGCGCAATCGGGAGGTCTTCGGACCCATCCGGCTGGACTATGGTTTCTTCAAGCTCCAGGCGCGCCAGACCAGCTATTTTCTGGCGCGCTGCGGCGGCCAGATCGTCGGCGCCGTCGGCTACACCATGGATTCGGTCGAACGCACCGTGCGGGTGTTTGAATTGATCTCCTTGGCCGACGACGTCGTGCGGTTCCTCTTGGCGGAATTGGAACGAAAGTGCCGGGAGGAACTGGGCATCGACTATATCGAAATCGATGTCAGCGCCTATGCGCCCCGCATGCAGCGCACCCTGCTCGAATTAAATTTTCTCCCTGTCGCCTATGTGCCGGCCATGGTGTTCTACCAGGTGGAGCGGCTCGACATCGTCAAGATGGTGCGGCTGAACAAGCTGCAAGAGTTGGGCACGCTCGGCCTGACGGAGCCGGTGCAAGCCGTCGCGGACATCGTCATGCGGGGCTTTTCCTCGTGCGTCATCGCTCCGCGCATGGCTCAGGCCATCAAGGAGATGCCACTGTTCCACGGCATGAACAGCGAGCAGGCGGGGAGGTTGGCCGGCGCCTGCAGCGTACGGGAGATCGGGGACGGAGAACGGCTCTTCGCCCAGCATGATCCAGCCGACCGGCTGTATTTGGTGCTCCAGGGCCGGGTAGCCATCACCGGCGGCAGCCCACCGGGGCCGATCGGCACGGTTCGTGCCGGTGAGACCTGTGGAGAAGTCTCACTGCTCTCCGCGAGACCCCACTCCGCCACCGCTACAACCGAAGGGCCGGTCGAAGCGGCCGAGCTGTTGCAGCGCGACCTGGCCGATCTGATTCGACGCCGACCCGACATTGGTGTGATCATCTACCGCAACTTGGCCATCGGACTGGGGGACAAACTGTCACGTTCCGGTCCTGCTCGCCAAGAGCATGGCCTGATTGCGGCGGACATCCTCCGTCGGGCATCGGAGTCCGCTACGGCAGAGCCATAGCGGATGGATTGTCCGATGGTCCAGGACGGCTCGCTGGATATTCCCGTTGCGTACAGCAGGAAGAGTATGTGTAACTTGGCTGGTGCAGGGAAACTGGTTCAAGGCAAACGACAAGACAGCGTGCAGGGCACCGCGAATCGTCGGGGAGGGGAAGCAAGAGGATGGACGGGACATTACGACGGTTCTTTGCCCCCTGCCCTCGGGGCTTGGAGGGGGTGCTTGAACAGGAGCTTCATGATCTCGGTGTGCCGGCCACGTCCAGGACCGACGGCGGCGTCGGCTTCACCGCCCCCTGGTCGACGATGTATTGGGTCAATCTCAAGAGCCACGTCGCCAGCCGCGTCCTGTGGGAAGTCGGCCACAGCGCCTATAAAACGGAAGACGACGTCTATCGCGCGGCTTATGCGCTCGCCTGGCCCGACTGGTTTGCGCCCTCGCAAACGATCAAGGTGAAAGTCAGCGCGCGCCGCTGTCCGCTCCCCAGCCTGGATTTTCTGACCCTCCGGATCAAAGACGCCGTGTGCGACAAGTTCGTGGCCACGCACCATCGGCGGCCCAGCGTCGACACGGAACGACCGCACATCAAACTTGACGCTTTTCTCGATCAGAGCGCCGTCACCTTCTATCTGGACACCTCCGGCGAGCCGCTCTTCAAACGGGGGTACCGGATCACGTCCGTCGAAGCGCCGTTGCGGGAAAATCTGGCGGCAGGCATCTTGCGGCTCGCCGGGTGGACGCCCACAGACGTGCTGCTCGATCCCATGTGCGGCGGTGGAACCATTCCACTCGAAGCCGCCATGATGGCCCGCCGGATCCCTCCGGGCGTTTCCCGGCACTTTGCGTTCGAGCGGCTGCTGATCCACGATGCCAAACTGTGGGGCCGTCTGCGCGAAGCGGGACTCGCCAAACGCCTGGCAGACGTTCCCGCTGCTATCTATGCGTCGGATCATGATCCCGCCATGGTGAAGATTGCCCAGCGGGCGTTTCAAGGGGCGGGGGTGGTGGTCGATGTTCGGTTGAAGCAGAGCGATATTCTGGAGCTGGAGGCGCCGGCGGAGCAGGGCGTCATGGTTATTAATCCGCCCTATGGCGTGCGCTTGAGCCAAGCCGACGAACTGGCCGCGCTCTACCCTAAACTGGGTGATTGGCTGAAACAGCGGTTCGCCGGATGGCGGGCCTATGTGTTGACGGGCGATGCCCGCGTGCCGAAACTCATTGGTCTCACCCCCTCGAAACGCATTCCCCTTTTCAACGGCGATCTCGAATGCCGGCTCTACGAATTCGTCATCGTCCCAGGCGGTGCGCGACGGCGGCTGACGCCGCAGAAAGCGTAGTGCCATTGGATCAAGCCATTGCTAATGTTGAGACCCCGACGTTCCGATCCGGTGTGAAGGCGAAGGAAGAGTAGGAGGCAGGAGTCGGCACCCGCAGCGGAGTCATCTGCTGCGGGCCAATAGAGGGAATCCCATGGCACTGATCCGGCAGGATCTGTACGACCGAATCGTCTCAGCGCGGCGAACGCTGCATCAGTTTCCGGAGCTGAGCGGTCAGGAAACCAGAACGGCTGCTGTCATCGCAGACTTTCTGCGGGGAATCGGCATTCAGTGCCGGACGAATGTGGCGGGCACCGGTGTGATTGCCGACATTCCCGGTATGGCAGAAGTCCCCTGCGTCGTATTGCGCGCCGACACAGACGCGCTTCCGATTCAGGAAGAAACCGGCCTGGAGTTTGCTTCGGCGCACGACGGCGTCATGCATGCCTGCGGCCACGACGGACACACTGCAATGCTGCTCGGGGCGGCGGCGCTCCTGTCCAGTGAGGGGGATCTGCCGGCGCCTGTACGATTGATTTTCCAACCGGCTGAAGAAAAAGGCACCGGGGCGCAGGCGATGATTCAAGCCGGGGCGCTGGAAGGTGCCGGTATGATCTTCGGCGGCCACCTCGATCGTCACTACCATCCGGGAGCCATTGTCGTCGCGGAAGGCGCCGTCAATGCCTCGTCGGACAATTTCACCATCGAGATCATCGGACAGGGCGCGCATGGAGCCCGTCCGCACGAGAGTATCGACGCCGTGGTCGTCGGGAGCCTCATGATCATGGCGCTGCAGACGATCGTTTCCCGCGAGATCGACCCGGCCCGTCCGTCCGTCGTATCCGTCGGACAATTCCAGGCGGGAACCGCACCGAATGTCATTGCAGGCCAGGCGAGAATGGAAGGAACAGTCCGGGCTCAAGATCCGGCTGTGCGCCGGCAACTGCTGAACTCGGTTCGCCGCATCGCGGAGTCGATCGCGCAGCTGCACGGCGCACGGATTCACGTTGTGGTGAAGGAGGGTACGCCGCCGCTGATCAATACGCCGGACATGGCGACGCTCGCGCGGCGCGCCGCAGTCGAAGCGGTGGGCGAGGCCAACGTTCTGCCGCTCAAGACCGCGAACATGGGAGCGGAGGATTTCAGTTATTACATGGAGAAAATTCCGGGTGCCTATGTCCGGTTCGGCGGACAGGTGCCGGGCAAGGAAGGATTTCCCGCACACTCCAGCAAGTTCGATTTCGACGAAGAGGCCCTGGCCGTCGGCGCGGCCTATTATCGCGCGGTGGCCAGGATCGCGGGGAAACGTTTGCGCGAACAGCGCAACCGTCCCTGATCTTTGGTGCGAGGCTGTTATGATTCGGATCAGAGAAGCACGCGAAGAAGACGTCGGCCAGATCCGGGAGATCTTCCTCGCCGTCTACGGCGCCGACTATCCGCATCGCGAACTCTACGATGAATTGTGGCTGAAGCGGTCCGTCTTTACCGACGACGTGCTCATTCTCGTGGCCGAGGACACTGAGTCGGGGCGGGTCGTCGGCACTGCCTCCGTGCTGTTCGACTTCGGGGCTCATTCCGACCTGGTCGGAGAGTTCGGACGTCTCGCCGTCCATCCGGACTATCGCCGGTTGCAGGTGGGCAAGCTGCTGATGGAGAAACGGCTCGAAGCCATTCAGAACCGGTTGCATGTCGGCCTGGTAGTGGCGCGGACGGTGCATCCCTACGCCCAACGGATCAGCTTGTCGCATGGATTTATCGCGACCGGCTTTCTGCCGCTGAAACATTCGTTTCGCCACCGGGAGAGCTTCGCGCTGCTGGCTCGGTATTTCGGTGATGCGTTGGCCTTGCGCCGTAATAATCCACGAATCATCCCCGAAGCCTATACCCTGGCCAACCTCGTGATGAGCCAGCCGCCTCTCACGCCGGATTTCATCGTGGATGAAGACTCTGCATCCTATCCAACCGGCGGGGACTATCGCCTCGAGCAACTGCAGGCGGAGGGGTATCCCGCGTTGTTGCGCATCGAACGGGGTCGAGTGCGGAATCGAGAGATCTTCGGCCCCATGCGGCTGGATTACGGCTTTTTCAAGCTACAGGCCCGCCAGACCACGTATTTTCTCGCCCGCTCCGGCGGCCAGATCGTCGGGGCGGTTGGCTACACGATGGACCCTGTGGAACATATCGTACGGGTCTTCGAACTCATCGCCCTGGCCGACGATGTGGTGCGATTTCTTCTGGCCGAACTGGAACGGAAGTGCCGGGAGGAGATGGGGATCGAATACATCGAGATCGATGTCAGCGCGTATGCTCCCCGCATGCAGCGAACCCTTCTGGAGTTGAATTTTCTTCCCGTCGCCTATGTGCCCGCCATGGTCTTCTATCAGGTCGAACGGCTCGATATCGTCAAGATGGTGCGGTTGAACAAACTGCAAGATCTCGGGCCGCTCGGCCTGACGGAACCGGTTCAAGCTGTGGCCGACATCGTGATGCGCGGGTTTTCCACCTGCGTCATCGCTCCGCGTATGGCGCAGGCGATTAAGGAGGTTCCGTTGTTTCACGGGATGAATACGGAACAGGCGACGAGGCTGGCCGGAGTTTGTACGATGCGTGAGATTCGGGCCGGTGAGCGGCTGTTCGTCCAACACGATTCTGCGGACCGGTTATATCTCGTGCTTCAGGGTCAGGTCACCATCAGCGGGGGGAGCCCACCTGCCATGATCGGCAAGGTCCGTTCCGGAGAGACCTGCGGGGAGGTCTCCCTTCTCTCGGCGAGGCCCCACTCCGCAACCGCTACTGCCGAAGAGCAGGTTGAAGCGGCTGAGCTGCTGCATCGCGACCTGGTCGACCTCATTCGCCGCCGCCCGGACATCGGCGTCATCATCTACCGCAACTTAGCTGTCGGACTCGGAGACAAGCTCTTGCGTTCCGGCGATTGGAAGCGGGATCAGGGACAGATCGAAGCCGAGGGCATGCAGCTTTCCTCGTGAGCGGCGGCAGCATGGAGCCCGCGTTCCGCACGTGCGGCACAGAGCAATGCCGACCCGTCTCGGAACTCCGGTACGTACTGCTCGAAGACCTCGGGAGTGCATGGCCGATAGTCGTCGGTGTGGTCCCCTTCCGAAGGAGCATCTTGCAGCCGGCCTTCACTGCTCCAAACCCGGCGATCGCTTCACCATTCACCGGCGGGAGACGAGCCAGGGGAGCCAGCCGTCGCCCAGC
>JABMDG010000035.1:10622-23481 GCA_015904045.1 Nitrospira sp. | reverse complement strand
GCGCCGTGGGGACTCTTACGCTGGCTATTTCTGGTCCAGGCCATCGCGGTCGCAATCGGGTACTACCTGCTCTTCAAGGAATAGTGGCGATCCTGCCGCCGCCGAGCGTTTCTGCCCGTATCCACTCTGCGGGTTACCCGTTTATCCATATGTATTGAAGGATTCCCCCAAGGAGCCGGCGATAATCATGTCCTGGCTGCTCTTCCTCGTCAACGCGGTCGCGATCGTGCTGGCCGGAGCGAAGCTCTCGCGCTATGGCGACCAAATCGCCGAGCTGTCCGGCTTGGGACGGCTGTGGATCGGCGTCGTCTTGATGGCCGCTGCGACGTCGCTGCCGGAAATCTTCACGACGATGAGTGCCGGATGGATCGATGAGCCGGATCTGGCGGCGGGCAATCTGTTCGGCGCCGGGATGAGCAACATGCTGACGCTTGCGCTTATCGACTTGCTGTACCGTCAGAAGCGCGTGTGGCGGCAAGCGGCGTTGGAACATACCCTGATCGCAACGTTGGCCATGGTCCTGACGGGCCTCGCGGCCTTCTTCATCCTGCTGCGGATCGAGGTCGTTCATCTCGGCGTGGGACTTGAAAGTCTCGTCCTCCCGATCTTGTATGTGTTGGGGATGAGGCTGGTCTTGCGGCAAGAGGACATGGCGCGCCGCCAACGGACCCAGTCGACGCTGGCGGAGGAATTAGCCGGGACCCTCGGCGGGGGGACTTCGCGCCGTGAGGAATTGCGCCGGGCGGTCATTGGATTTGCCATCGCCGCATTCGTGTTGTTGATAGCCGCACCGGTGCTGACCCACTCGGCGGAGCGGATCGCCCAGGAAACCGGCGTCTCGACAACCTTTATCGGGACCTCCTTGGTCGCCATCACCACCTCAATGCCGGAGTTGGTTGTGAGCGTTGCCGCAGTCCGATTGGGCGCGTTCGATTTGGCGGTCGGCAATCTCTTCGGGAGCAATGCCTTCAACATGGCGGTGTTCTTTTTCGCCGATCTGGCATACCGTCAAGGGAGTTTGCTCAGCACGGTGAGCACAACGCACGCGCTGACAGGGTTGTGGGCGATCATCATGATGAATATCGGTGTGATGGGCATCATCTATCGGGCCGAGAAGCGGTTCATGCTGATCGAGCCTGACAGCCTGCTGATGCTGATCGCCTACGCGCTTGGACTGTGGCTGCTGTTCCGGTAGCGCAGCGGATCTCGCCTTGCATGAGGACGGAAGAGCCCGTACCATACGGCTGCCGGTCCGTTGGAGATCCGTGTCATGGCTCCCGAAGCTCGCGGCATCCTTTCATTAGCCGACCTTCAGCGGTTACTCGATACATTACGTATCAGAGGGTATCGAATTGCCGGCCCCACCGTGCGTGATGGGGCGGTGATGTGGGAGACGATCAGTCAGATATCGGATCTGCCGATAGGCTGGCGAGATCATCAAGAGCCGGGGCGGTATCGGCTGGAACAAACCGGCTCAGCGGAAATCTTCGGCGTCGTCCACGGACCGCAATCGCTCAAACCCTTTGCCTTTGCGCCGCGTGAGACCCTGCTCCAGATCAAACGGACGCAGGGCGGATTTTCCGCCCATCCGGAGCTTCCCCGACCGGACAAGGTCGCGGTCATCGGAGCACGGGCCTGCGATCTTGCCGGGCTGGCCATCCAGGACCGAATTTTTCTGGGCGGCACGTATCAGGATACCTACTACGCGGTTCGTCGCGAAGGGCTCTTCGTCATCGCGGTGAATTGTACCAGGGCGCTGCAGACCTGTTTTTGTGCGTCGATGGACACGGGCCCGCGCGCCAAGAACGGCTTCGATCTCGCGCTGACCGAGATCGATGACCAGCTAGTGGTCGAAGCAGGGAGCGAGGCCGGGTCTGATCTTCTTTCCGCGCTCTCTCTGCCTCCTGCTTCACACAACGTAATCGGTGAAGCAGCGGCGCGCGTGGATGCTTGCGCACGGAGCCAAGTCCGCAGACTGGACCGCACTCGCTTGCCGCAAGCCCTGTATGATGCCCATGAGCATCTGCGCTGGGACCACGTGGCGGCGCGGTGCCTGGCCTGTGCGAATTGCACAATGGTCTGCCCGACATGCTTTTGCCACACGGTCGAGGAAACCCCTGATCTCACCGGACAGCGAACCGAACATGCCAGATTGTGGGATTCCTGTTTTACCCAGGAACACGGCTACATTCACGGCAAGAACGTTCGCCCCACCATCAAGGATCGGTATCGCATGTGGATGACGCACAAGCTCGCATCATGGATCGATCAATTCGGGACGTCCGGCTGCGTCGGCTGCGGTCGCTGCATCACCTGGTGTCCGGTCGGGATTGATCTCACCGAAGAGTTGCCCGCCTTGCTGGCATCGGACGACCGGCCGTCGGCAAAGAGCACTTCCGGACACACATGACCAATCCCTACCTTATTCATCAGGCGACCATCGTGGAGAAGATGCAGGAAGCCGAAGACATCCACACGTATCGGCTGCGGCTCAATGACCAAGACGTCCGGCGCAATTTTCGCTTCACCGCCGGCCAGTTCAACATGGTCTATCTGTTCGGCGTCGGCGAGGTGGCGATTTCGATTGTCTCAGATCCGGATGAGCCGGAGAGGCTGGACCATACCATCAGAGCTGTGGGACGAGTGACCTCCGCGATCGGGCAACTGTCAGTCGGTGAAGTTCTGGGCATCCGCGGTCCGTTTGGGCAGGGCTGGCCGCTGGAGGAAGCACGCGGGCACGACATCGTCATTGCCACCGGCGGCCTGGGTTGCGCTCCAGTCGTGGGAGCAATCGAATATATCTTCCGGCGGCGCCGAGAGTATGGCTCCGTCAAGATCATCCACGGAGTGAAGACGCCGCGAGATCTGCTCTACCATGAGCGGTTCGAGACCTGGAGAAGACAGCCCGACACGGAGGTTCTGCTGGCCAGCGATCGGCCGGACGAGACCTGGCGCTATCATGTCGGCGTGGTGACAGAACTGTTCGAGCGCGTGCCGATCAATGCAGCAAAGACCATGGTCCTGATGTGCGGGCCTGAGATCATGATGCGCCTGGGTGTGCCGATTCTCATGAACCGGGGTATTCCGGCGACCGCCGTGTATGTGTCGCTGGAGCGGCATATGGAATGCGGGATCGGTCTCTGCGGCCACTGCCAGATGGGGCCGTATTTTCTGTGCAAAGACGGACCGGTCATGCGTTACGACCGGGTCGAGCCATGGCTGGGACGAACGGGAGTATAAGCGTGAAGCGTCGTTCGTCGCTCGTATCTCGCAGCGGATCATGATCTTCGCTGAAAAATGAGCATGGACAATTTCTTCCGAGATACGAGATACGCTTCACGAGAGACGCGACCGCAACGATTCTAAAGGGAGAGGATCTTGGATCGATCGGAAGGGATCAAAGAGAGGCGGCGACCCAGGTTGGGGGTCTTCAAATTCGCCTCCTGCGACGGCTGCCAGCTCAGCGTCTTGAATCTGGAGGACGACCTGCTCGCGTTGGGGCAGGCCTTGGACATCGCCTACTTTCCCGAAGCCTCCAGCGGCATGAAGCCCGGCCCCTACGACATCGTGTTAGTGGAGGGGTCCATTACGACGCCTGAAGATGCTGCCAGGATTCTGGCCCTGCGTGAAGAGGCCGCCACGATAATCACGATCGGCGCCTGTGCCACGGCCGGCGGGATTCAAGCCTTGCGCAACTGGGCCGATGTCGAATCGTTCAAACGCGCGGTCTATCCGAGCCCCCAGTATATTCAAAGCCTCAAGACATCCACGCCGATCTCCGCACATGTGCGGGTGGATTTCGAACTGTGGGGGTGCCCGATCGACAAGGGGCAATTGCTGCGGGTTATCACCGACCTGCTGGCCGGGGTTCGTCCCCGACTTTCTGCAGACAGTGTATGTATGGAGTGCAAGCGTCGCGGGAATGTCTGTGTGATGGTCGCGAGCGGTGTGCCTTGTCTGGGGCCGGTCACCAGGACCGGATGCGGCGCGATCTGTCCTTCCATGGGGCGTGATTGCTACGGCTGCTTCGGTCCGACCGAGGGGGCACGGACCGGGCCAGGCTTGCCGCCTAATACGGCGTCGCTCGCGCACCAGTTTCACCGGGGGCTCCAGCTGATTCCGATCGAGGTGGTGCGGAGATTTCGCGGGATCAACGGCGCTGTGGAATCATTCAAGCAGGAGAGCGAGGCGTGGGAAAAGAAGACGTGAAAGGTGAAACGTAAAACGTGAGAAGTAACAGGTAAAGGAGACGAGTTGACCGAAAAGGGGAAGCAGACTCGGACGATTGCCGTCGGGGCGATTGCGCGTGTCGAAGGCGAGGGTGCCTTGCGCGTCACGGTGAAAGACGGGGAGGTGCGCGACGTGGAACTGCGCATCTTCGAGCCGCCCCGGTTTTTCGAGGCCTTCCTTGTCGGAAGGCACTTTACAGAAGTGCCGGATATCGTGGCGCGCATCTGCGGCATCTGTCCCGTCGCCTATCAGATGAGCGCCGTCCATGCGATCGAGCAGATCTTCGGCCTGCGCGTCGAGGGTGCGCTGCGGGATCTGAGGCGGCTGCTCTATTGCGGCGAGTGGATTGAGAGCCACGCGTTGCACGTCTATCTGCTGCAGGCGCCGGATTTTCTCGGCTACGACAGCGGCATCGCCATGGCGAAAGACCACCAGGCCCTGGTGACCCGTGGCTTGCGGCTCAAGAAAGCCGGCAATGCGATCATGACGCTGCTGGGCGGACGCTCTGTCCATCCGGTGTCGGTCAAAGTCGGCGGATTCTCGCGGGTGCCAAGCCGCCGTGAGCTGGAAGGTCTGACAGCCGAACTCTTGTGGGCGCGCGATGCGGCGGCGGAGACCATCCGCTGGGCCGCCACGTTCGACCATCCGGACTTTTTGCCGGACTATACCTTCGTGGCGCTACGTCACTCCGACGAATATCCGTTCAATGAAGGGCAGCTGGCGACCGGCAACGGGCTGAGCATTTCCGCAGGAGAGTTCGAACAGCATTTCACCGAGCATCAGGTGGCCCATTCCAATGCCTTGCATTGCACGTTTCAGGGAAGGCCTTATTTGGTGGGACCTCTGGCCCGAGTGAATCTGAACCATGATCAGTTGTCTCCGCTGGCCGGGGAGCTGTTGGCCGGCGCAGGCTTATCGCTTCCGCTACGCAATCCGTTTCATGGGGTCATTGCCCGCTCGGTCGAAATTCTCTATGCGCTGGAAGAAGCGTTGCGGTTGATTGAACGGTACGAGCCTCCGCCCGTGCCGGCGTTGGCGGTCACCGTCCGATCCGGCACAGGCACGGCCTGTACCGAAGCGCCGAGAGGGATCCTTTATCATCGGTATCGGGTGGATGACGAGGGGATAGTTCGCGAGGCCAAGATCGTTCCGCCGACCTCGCAGAACCAGGGCCGTATCGAAGAGGACCTGCGGCTGTATCTGCCCCGTGTGCTGGATCGTTCCAATGAAGAGGCGGCGCTCGCCTGCGAGCGCGTCATCCGCTGCTATGATCCGTGCATTTCCTGCGCGACGCATTTCTTGAAGCTGGAGATTCAGCGTGACCAGTGACGGCGCAGCGGGCGAGACGGGCGTGAAACGCGCAAGTCGCGAGACGGCGTGCCTGTCGCACGTCCGCGTCATTGGAATTGGAAATGAGTGGAGAGGCGACGACGCAGTCGGCCTCCTCGCGGCCCGGCGGCTTCAAGGGGTACTCGGCGACCGTGCCGAGGTGGTCGAGGCAGGCGTGGCGGGAGTGGAGCTGCTGGAGTTGATGAAAGGCGCGGGCACTGTCTTTCTCATCGATGCCGTTCGCAGCGGACAGGGTTCGGGCACCATCCACCGGTTCGATGTCTCGTCCGGTCCGATTGCGCCGGCACTGTTCCCGCGATCCACCCATGCCGTCGGGGTGGCTGAGGTGCTGGAATTGGCTCGCACGTTGGGTGTCCTTCCGACCAAGGTGATCGTCTATGGGATCGAAGCAGGCGACACAGCAGTGGGACACCCCGTGTCGCCTCAAGTCAGTCACGCGCTGAATGAAGTGGTCCAACTGATTCTGAAAGAGGTAGAGGTAGAAGCGTCGGCATGCACGAATTCCATCTCATGACGCAGGTTGTCAAGGCTGTGGAAACCGGACTGCAAGGAGTCGCCCAGGCCAAATCCATCGTGGTGCGGGTGAAGATCCGGGCGTCGTCGCATCTACTGACGCAGGACCTCTCTCTACTGCACACCGCTCTTGCGTTGGCAGCTCAGGGCACGAAGGCTGACGGTGCGACGCTGGAGATCATTCCCCTGTCCGGCGATGCCTGGTGTCCGCGGTGCAAGATGGATCTTGCGACGATAGGCGTAGATGGTGTCTGTCCAACGTGCGGAGGGGCGATTCTTTCGGGACCGGACGCCCCGGAAATGGTGGTGCACGAATTGGTGGTGGAGGAATGAAGCAGGCATCAGCCCAACGGGTCCAGATTGATGTCGAGGGAACGGTGCAAGGTGTGGGGTTCCGCCCGTTCGTGTATCGGTTGGCGCGCGAATTGGAATTGTCCGGCTGGGTCCGCAATACGATGGACGGCGTGCTGATCGAAGTGGAAGGGGCCGCCGAAACCCTCGACACGTTTCTCCAACGACTGCGGGCCGACGCGCCGGCATCAGCCTGCGTCGAATCGATCCGCCGGCATGTGATCCCGGCACTGGATGACACAGGCTTTGCCATCCATCGAAGCATGGAGCCGGGTCGCCGCGCACTCGTGATCCCTCCCGATTTGGCCACCTGCGCCGATTGCCTGCGCGAACTCACCGATCCATCCGATCGCCGGGTTCGCTATCCGTTTCTCACCTGCACCCAATGCGGCCCGCGCTTCAGTCTGCTCACCGAGATGCCCTACGAACGGTCCAATACGACCATGGGTGTATTCTCGCTCTGTCCGGATTGCCAAACTGAGTATGAGACTGAAAGCGATCGCCGTTTTCACGCTGAACCGATTGCCTGCCCCGCCTGCGGACCGCACGTGCGATTATGGGATGAACAGGGCCGTGAAAAAGCACATGGCGAAGAGGCCTTACAGCAAGCCGAGGCGCTCCTCCGCGCGGGGCGAATCGTCGCCGTGAAGGGGTTAGGCGGGTTTCAACTCTGGGTGGATGCCGGATCGGAAGACGCGGTCCGGCGACTCCGAACCAGAAAGCAGCGGCCCGACAAACCTTTCGCCCTGTTGTTCCCGTCGCTTGACGCGGTCCGAACTCATTGTCTGCTGTCTTCGGATGAGGAGACGCTACTGTGTTCGCCACAAGCACCAATCGTCTTGGTTCGTAAGTGGGGAGAGGCAGCCCTGGCCGGCGCGGTGGCGCCGGGCAATCCCTACATTGGAGCCATGTTGCCGGCAACGCCGTTGCATCATCTTCTGATGCAGGATCTCCAGCGACCGATCGTGGCGACGAGCGGCAATCGCGCCGAAGAGCCGATCGTGACCGACGAACGGGAAGCTTTGGCGAGACTGACCGGCATCGCCGATGCGTTCCTCGTGCATCCATGAGCTGCAATCGGACAAACGCATGCGCGATGAACGTCAGATGAGCTGGAAGCCCGCGACACTCAAGACAATCTTGCGCGACCACCTGGCCGGCGACGAAGTGTTGATCGTATCAAATCGCGAGCCCTATATTCATAATCGGCGAGACCAAGGGATCGACGTGCAGGTGCCGGCCAGCGGCGTTGTCACGGCACTCGAACCGATCATGCGCGCCTGCTCCGGAGTCTGGATCGCGCACGGTAGCGGCAGTGCGGACCGCGAGGTGGTCGACGAGCGCAACCATGTCCGTGTTCCTCCCGACGATCCAGCCTACGAGATTCGACGGATCTGGATGTCGAGCGAAGAGGAGGATGGGTACTATAATGGGTTTGCCAACGAAGGCTTGTGGCCTCTCTGTCATCTGGCCCATGTCCGTCCGATTTTCCGCTCCTCCGATTGGCAGTTCTATAAAGAGATCAATCAAAGGTTCGCCACCGCGATCATCGAAGAGGCCGAAACCGACAACCCGGTCGTCCTCATACAGGATTACCACTTGGCCCTTGTGCCGAAGCTCGTTCGAGACCATCTTCAGCATGCCACGATTATCACGTTTTGGCACATTCCCTGGCCCAACCCGGAGCTCTACGCCATTTGTCCCTGGCACCGGGAAATCCTCGAGGGTTTGTTGGGCAGCAGCATCCTCGGATTTCATACGCGGTTCCATTGCAGCAACTTCATCAAAACCGTAGACCGCTCCCTCGAAACGCGAATCGATTGGGACAGCTCGACGATTTCCTACGGTGGAAAGTTGACGGCGGTAAACCATTACCCGATTTCGATTGAATGGCCGAGTCGGACGCTGGCGGGACAGCCCTCCGTCTCGGAGTGTCGAACACGCATCTGTGCGAAGTATGGCCTGCCCCAGACCCATCGGATCGGGGTCGGTGTGGAGCGGCTGGACTACACCAAGGGCATCCTGGAACGGTTTCTTGCCGTTGAACGGTTGCTGGAACTGCAACCAGAATGGATCGGGACGTTTTCGTTTCTGCAACTGGCGGCGCCCAGCCGATCCAAGATCGACGAATATCAGCATCTCGCCCAACAAGTGACGGCATCGGCCGACCGCATCAATCGGCGGTTCGGGCGGGATGGCTATCAGCCCATCCATTTGACGGTCAAATATCACGATCCTCAGGAGATCGCGACGTACTATCGCGCGGCCGATTTATGTATCGTGAGCAGCCTGCACGACGGGATGAACCTCGTGGCCAAAGAATTCGTCGCGGCGCGGGAGGACGAACAGGGAGTGCTGATCCTCAGCCAGTTCACCGGCGCGGCCGCCGAATTAGCGGAGGCGCTTGTGGTGAACCCCTATAACATCGATCAGTGCGCGGCGGCCCTGCAGCTGGCGCTGATCATGCCGGGGACGGAGCAGCGGGCCCGGATGCGGAGCTTGCGCGGTATCGTGCAGGAGTTCAACGTCTATCGATGGGCCGGCCGGATGCTGATGGATGCCGCCCGCATGCGACAACGCGCCCGCGTCCTGCGCCAGATGGGAGGACGGGACGTGCGAGCCGCCACAGAGGAGCATCTATGATTGCTCTCTTGTCAGCCGAGGGGCGTGACGCGTTGAGGGCGGTCGCTGGGCGGTCTGTGTTGTATGCTTTCGATTTCGACGGTACGCTGGCGAAAATTTCTCCAGACCGCGGCGGCGTCAAATTGTCTCCATCCACGCACGAATGGTTACGCGAACTTGCTGCGCGTGCGCCCTGCGCCGTCGTATCGGGGCGCGCGCTCAGTGACTTGACGCCGAGGGTGAATGGGGCGGTCCCCTATCTGATCGGGAACCACGGGGTGGAGAGTCCACTGACGCCCGACGCGACCCTGAACGCCGCGGAACGCATCTGTCTGGGTTGGATGAAGCAATTGGACGGGGACCTTGCCGGGCCGCTCAAGGATGCGGGCGTGGAGGTCGAGCACAAGCGCTACACCCTCACCGTCCATCGTAGGGGAAACGACGAGCCGGTCACGGTGGAGCAAGCGCTGGGGCTGCTCCGTAATCGATTGGTGCCAGTCCCGCGGTTGATCATAGGAAAAGCTTCGGTGAACGTCCTGCCTCCGGGGAGCACCACAAAAGGGGAAGCCGCCCTTGCCCTCATGTTTCATCTGAAGCAGGAGGGCCTGTTCTTCGTCGGCGACGATGAGACGGACGAAGATGTCTTCGGACTGCGCGAAGGGCTGATGATGGGGGTGCGCATCGGTCGCCAGCCTCAGTCACGAGCCGGATATTATCTGAATCACCAGACTGAGATAGAAGACGTGATCCGCGTTCTGGTCCATCGGATCGACCGTACTACGGAAACGAAAGGGTCCGAGTGATGCGGTTGCATTCAGGCTCTCCTCATACGTTGAACCATTGTGTTAGCTGGATCGGTCCTTCCAGCGCCGACCTTCGAAAGTTTAACGCGAAAATGGAGAGGGCAAAGGGCTGGGCCTCTTATCCGGTTAGCAATTGCCAAGGATCTGCTGAGTTCCTCCCATGCATTTCTTGAATTGGCTGAGGGTTTCCTGTGTTGCGGCCATCACAGGGAAGTGCACTTTGCTACGGCTATCAGGTAGCCGGATGACCCGAAATGCCCCAGCGCGGCGAATTGAGAGGTTCAAGTCGCGACCGGTTTGCTCGCGGAACAGCTTGGAATCGCACGGAGTATCCAACGCCGCCGGTTCGGGTTATTGTGGCATCGAGTATGCTTGGCAATCTCAGTTGAGGCCATAGTTACTTGCAATGCCCGGTCTATGGGGTGTAGTGATGATCCGGGCAGGAAACGGAAACGTCGGCTTCCGAGGAGTGTCACCAATCTGATGATTTCACAACTGCATGTGCGATACATGGCACTGGTCCTGCTGTTTACCTTCTGCCAGGTGATCGGGTCGATGTGTGCCATGCCTGATCTGGCGGAGGCGTATGAAGCCGCCTTCGTCGAAGACCGCATGGCCTGTCCGATGGACGGAGCCCTCATGTGTCCGCCCTCGCTGACCTCATCTCCCGAACGTCAGATTAAGAACAACCTGGTTGCAGAAGTCGATCATGTTCTGATTCCCGCCGGTTTCCGGGCAATTATGGCCGGTCGCTTCATCCAGGCGAGGTGGTCATTGGACAGCGCCTACTCCATTGTTCCCATCTCCATAGAATCCTCCTCGGTCCTCCGAATCTGATTCCACATCTCCGATCTGATCGTTCCCTGCTCGCCTGCAAAGGCTGAGTAGGCGGCCGTTTCTTTTGCCATCGGAGGTGCTGCCGTGAAACCAACTGTTGTTCTCCATCGAGTGAGGACCGTTTCTTTTCTTCTCCTGTTAGCCGTGCTGCTGCCATACGAGCCCGTTCAAGGGGCGGACGAGCACCGGATGAATGAACTGCGCCTCGACCTTCCCGGTCTCATCCAGGAATTGGAAGAGGCGAGTCCGGAGATCAAAGCAGCCCGTTATCGCTGGGAGGCAGCCAAAGCCGTTGTCCCGCAAGTGCAGACGCTACCGGATCCTCGGCTTCAGCTGGGATATCAGCGCATGCCGATGGTGCCGCCGGTGGTGGAAGGGGCCATGTATGGATTCGGGCAGGAGATTCCGTTCCCGGGCAAGCTCACGCTCAAGGGGGAAGTCGCGCAGCGAGAGGCGGACCGGTTGGAGCAAGAGTATCTTGCCACCCGTCTGAGACTGTTTGCTGGGCTGAAACAATATTACTTCGATCTCCACTTCGTGCACAAGAGCATCGAGATCGTGGAGAAGAACAAAGTGCTCTTGATCCAGTTCGAGAAGACAGCCAAAGCGCGGTACAGCGTCGGCCAGGCCGCGCAACAGGATGTGTTCCGCGCCCAAGTCGAAAGTTCACGCGTGCTCGACCGGCTGGCCGTGCTCGATCAACAAAAAGAGAGCCTCCACGCGGCGATCAACCGTCTCTTGAATCGTCCGCCGGACGGGCCGCTGGGCACACCGGAAGACGTGCATGCCACCATTTTGACGATTCCGCTGCCGGAACTGAGCCGCCGCGCGGACGAATTCTCTCCCGCGCTGCTCGCGACGGCGAAAAGCATCCGCCGTTCCGAACAGGCGGTAGCCCTCGCCCAGCGGCAGTACTATCCCGACTTTGATGTGACGGCCCTCGGCATCCGGAACGACAAGATTAATGACAACGGGTATCAAGTGATGGTGGGGATCAAGATCCCGCTGTTTTATGACACGAAGCAGAAGCAAGGCGTGCGGGAAGCGTTGGCCGGTCTCGAAGGCGCCCGTGAAGACTTCACGGCGATGAGGCAGGACCTGCTGTTTCAGGTGAAAGATGCCTTCGTGCAAGCCCAGCGGGCCGAGCGGCTGATCACCATTCTGCGCGATGCGATCATTCCGCAAGCCACGCTCAGTTTGCAGGCGGCCCAAGCCGGCTATACGGTGGGCAAAGTGGATTTCCTGACGCTGCTCAACAGCCTGTTGACACTGCAAGATAGCCAACTCGAACTCCATGGCGAAATGGTGAGCCACGAAAAAGCCCTTGCCCGGCTTGAGGCTGTGACCGGCGGGCCATTGGACGGTCTGTGGCAGGAAAGGAAGCGGGGATCATGAGCCGCCGCAGTCTCATCGGAACAGGCCTGGCCTTCTTGTTCTTGGCAGGCGGTCTCATCTGGCTGCTGGCGAACCCGGCGCTCGTCCCGCCGGCGGAATCCGGACAAGGCGAGATGGACGGGATGGAAATGCCGGGGATGGCAGAAAAGGCGTCAGGACGGGGACAGGCAACGGCTTCGCCGGAGCCAGTCCCCAGCGGTATCGTGACGATTCCACCGGAACGGCTCCAAACGATCGGGGTGAAGTACGAGCAGGTGAGGCGCCGGCCCCTGGAGAAAATCATCAGAACAGTCGGGCGTGTCGCCGTGGATGAGCGCAAGCTCGCCAAAGTCACTATCAAATTCCATGGCTGGATCGAACAGCTTTTTGTGAGCGCAACCGGAGATCATGTGAAGAAAGGGCAGCAACTCTTCACCATTTACAGCCCGGACCTCGTCGCCACCCAGGAAGAATATCTGCTGGCGCTCCAGGGCCGAATGCAGCTTGGAGACAGTGATCTCCCCGAAGTGGCACGAGGGTCCAAGGACTTGTTGGAAGCGACTCGACATCGCCTTCACCTGTGGGATATCGGCGAAGAGCATATCCGCGCGTTGGAGCGGACAAAGCAGGTGACCAAAACGTTGCCGCTCCATTCGCCGATCAGCGGAACAGTCATCAGCAAAAACATTCTGCAAGGCGCACACGTCGAGCCAGGGGAAGAGCTCTATACTATTGCAGACCTCTCGCGCGTCTGGGTCCTCGCCGACATTTATGAATAT
>JABMDG010000035.1:0-10522 GCA_015904045.1 Nitrospira sp. | reverse complement strand
GGGCGGCGGGCGGCTGATGCAGCAGCTCATCCGGGATGTGTTTGTCCGGTCGTTCGGCGATCCGCTCTCGACACACCTGCATGACGGAGCAACCTGGCCCGTGTCTGAAGGGACATTGGCCTTCACCACGGACTCTTACGTCGTGCAGCCTTTATTTTTCCCCGGCGGAGACATCGGCAGCCTCGCGGTTCATGGAACCGTGAACGATCTGGCCATGTGCGGGGCAAAACCCTTGTGGCTCAGCGCCGGATTCATCCTGGAAGAGGGACTGGCCATCGAGACGTTGCAACGGATCGTCGAGTCGATGGCCAAGGCAGCAAAAGAGGCCGGTGTTGCCATCGTCACCGGCGATACGAAGGTGGTCGACAAGGGGAAAGGGGACGGCATCTTCATCAATACGGCTGGGATTGGAGTCGTACCGCCTGGCGTGAAAATCGGTCCTCAACAGATAGTGCCGGGCGACGCAATCCTCGTGAGCGGAGATCTGGGGTCGCATGGAGTTGCGGTGCTCAGTGTGCGAGAGGGCCTGTCGTTTACCGGAAATATTGTGAGCGACTCGGCGCCATTGCATCGGGTGGTCGCGGATTTACTTGCCGCCGGTATCGAGATCCATTGCCTCCGGGATTTGACGCGAGGCGGGCTCGCCAGTGCGTGCAACGAAATCGCCTCGGCCTCAGGGATGAAGCTATCGATCGATGAGCGGGCGATCCCCGTTCGGAGCGAGGTACAGGGAGCCTGCGAAGTGCTGGGGCTGGACCCATTGTATGTCGCCAATGAAGGGCGGTTCGTGGCATTCGTGCCTGAAGCGCAAGCCGATCAGGCCCTCTCGATCATGCGTCGCCATGCCGTGGCGTCAGGGGCGATGCGGGCGGGAGACGTGAGCGGACGCGAATCGCCCATCGTCGTCCTGAAGACTGTCCTGGGCACGCACCGAATTCTCGACCTGTTGTCCGGTGAACAATTGCCTAGAATCTGCTGAGTTCCTCCCATGCACATTCTTGAATTGGCCGAGGGCTTCCTGTGTTCCTGAGGCGCACTTTGCCACGGCTATCAAGTGGCCGGATGACCCAAAATGCCCCAACAGGGCGAATTGAGAGGTTCAAGTCGTGGCAGGATTGTTCGCGGAATAGGCTGAAATCCCACCGAGTATCGAACGGCGCGGGTTCGGGTCTTTGTGGCATCGCGTATGCTTAGCAATCTCAGGTGAGGCCGCAGCTACTTGAAATGCCCGGTCTATGGGGTGTAGAGATGATCCGGGCAAAAAACGGAAACGCCGGTTTCCGAGGAGTGTCACTAATCTGATGATTACACAAGTACATGTACGATACATGGCACTGGCCCTGCTGTTTACCTTCTGTCAGGTGATCGGAACGATGTGTGCCGTATCCGATCTTTCAGAGCGGCCTGAAACTGCCATCTTGATTGAGGACAGGATAGCTTGTCCGATGGATGGGAGTGTCATGTGTCCGCCGTCACTCACCTCGTCTCCGGAACGGCACATCAAGCAGAGCGTGGCCCTGGGTGTTGATCATGCGGCGATCCTGTCCGGCCATGCTGTCATATCGACTGTTTCCCCAGCCGGGATGCGATGGTTCCGGAGCAGCGTCCATTCCATTGTCCCCATTTCCATAGAATCCTCCTCGGTCCTCCGAATCTGATTCCGCATCTCCGATCTGATCGTTCACTGCTTGCCTGCAAAGGCTAAGCAGGCGGCCGTTTCTTTTGCCATCGGAGGTGCTGCCGTGAAACCAACTGTCGTTCTCCATCAAGTGAGGGCCGTCTCTTTTCTGTTCCTGTTCGCCGTGCTGTTGCCATACGTGCCGGTTTATGGGGCGGATGAGCATGGGATGAATGAACCACGTCTTGAACTTACCGGTCTCATCAAGGAATTGGAAGAGGCCAGCCCGGAAATCAAAGCAGCCCGTCAGCGCTGGGAAGCAGCCAAAGCCGTCGTCCCGCAAGTGCAGACGCTGCCGGATCCCCGGCTTCAGCTGGGATACCAGCGCATGCCCATGGTGCCGCCGGTGGTGGAGGGGGCCATGTATGGATTCGGACAGGACATCCCGTTTCCTGGCAAGCTCACGCTCAAGGGGGAAGAGCATCGGCGGCTTCGTCCGTCAGTACCAAATCAACTTGGATCCGACGAAGGTGTCGGCCTATCGCCTCTCCCTCCCTTCCATCATCGAAACGATTCGCGAGAGCAATAACGATGTCGGTGGGCGCGTCGTGGAGTTTTCCGGGATCGAATATGTAGTCCGTGGGCGCGGTTACATTAAGAAGACCGACGATATCGAAAAGATCGCCGTCGGTGTCAACGAGAACGGCACGCCGATTCTCTTGCGTGACGTGGCGACGGTGCGGCTCGGTCCCGACATGCGGCGAGGATTGGTCGAGCTCAACGGCCAGGGCGAGGTCGTGGGCGGGATCGTGATCATGCGGTTCGGTGAGAACGCCCTCAATGTCATTGAGCGCGTGAAAGCGAAGCTCAAAGAGCTCGAACCATCCATGCCGAAGGGCGTCAAGGTCGTCACGACCTATGACCGGAGCGGCTTGATCCACGAATCGATCGCCACGGCGAGCGAAAGTCTCCTGGAAGAGCTGATCGTCACGGGCGTACTCATCATCGCCTTCTTGCTGCACGTCCGGTCTGCGATCGTGCCGATCCTTACCTTGCCCATCGCCGTGCTGATTGCGTTCATTCCCATGTACCTGATGGAGATCGGCATCAACATCATGTCGCTCGGCGGCATCATTGTGGCCATCGGCGACATGGTGGATGCGGCCATCGTGATCGTGGACAACGCGCATAAACGGTTAGAAGAGTGGGAGCGAGACGGGCGCAAGGGCGAGCGGCTCCGCATCTTGATCGATTCCGCCAAGGAAGTCGGGCCACCGATTTTTGCCTCCGTCCTCGTCATCGCCATTTCGTTTATCCCGATTTTTGTCCTCGAAGCCCAGGAAGGCCGGATGTTCAAGCCGCTGGCCTGGACCAACAACCTGGCCATCGCCATGTGTGCCGTGTTGGCGATTACCTTAGTCCCGGCCTGTCTGCCAACCTTCATTCGCGGGAGGATCTTTCCGGAACGGAAGCATCCGGTGAGCCGCTCGCTCCAATGGCTCTATGCGCCCATGCTGCGGGCGGCCCTGCGCTATCGGAAAGCCGTCGTGATCGGCGCCGTCATCTTGATGGGCAGCATCGTGCCGACCTACCGGCAGATGGGCTCCGAGTTCATGCCGCCCTTGTATGAAGGCACGATGCTCTATATGCCGACGACCTTGCCGGGTCTTTCCATCACGGAAGCGGGACGCCTGTTGCAGATCATGGACCAGAAACTCCGGTCGTTCCCCGAAGTGGACCATGTCTTCGGCAAGGCCGGCCGGGCTGAAACTTCTACCGATCCGGCCCCTTTCAGCATGATGGAAGTAGTGGTTGAGCTGAAACCGAGGGACCAATGGCGGCCGGGCCTCAGTTATGAAGGCCTGGTGGACGAAATGGACCGGGCTCTGCAATTCCCCGGTGTGATCAATGCGTGGACGATGCCGATCAAGGCGCGGATCGACATGTTGACGACCGGAATCCGAACACCGGTAGGGATCAAGGTCTTCGGTCCGGACATCAAGCAGATCGAACAGATCGGCGAACATCTGGAGATGGCGCTCAAGGAGGTGCCGGGGACACGCAGTGTCTATGCGGAGCGGGTATCCGGCGGCTATTTCCTCGACTTCGAAATCAACCGCGATGAAATCGCGCGCTATGGGCTGAAGCTGATGGATGTGGGCAAGATCATCGAGACGGCCATCGGCGGTGAAAATATCGCCACCACCATCGAAGGCCGTGAGCGATATCCGATCAATGTCCGCTACCTCCGGGAATTGCGAGACGATCAGCAGAAACTGCAGCGGGTCCTGGTCGACACGCCGACCGGCGCCCAGGTGCCGCTCGCGCAACTCGCGACGCTCCGCTTCGTCAACGGCCCGCCCATGATCCGGGACGAAAACGGCATGCTCGCAGGCTATGTCTTCCTGGACATGACGGGACGCGATGTGGGCGGCTATGTGGAGGACCTGAAACGAGTGGTCAAAGAGAAGATCACGCTGCCGCCGGGCTACACGATCGTCTGGTCCGGCCAATACGAGTTCATGGAGCGGGTGAAAGAACGGCTCAAACTGGTTGTCCCACTGACGCTCATCATCATTTTCGTCATCTTTTATTTTGCGTTCCAATCGGTTGCCAAAACATGCATGGTGATGGTCGGCGTGCCGCTCTCGCTGGTCGGTGTGGGTGGGACTCATTACCGTGGTGGGGACGGCGGCGGAAACCAGCGCCGTGATGCTGGCGTATCTCGACGAGGCGTGCAAGCGGCGAAAAGAGGCCGGGGGGCTGCGAACCCTCCAAGACCTGATCGAGACCGTCCAGCTGGGGGCGGTCGAGCGCATCCGGCCGATGGCGATGATCGGTGTCGTGGACGTGATCGGGCTGTTCCCCGTGATGTGGGCGACGGGTACCGGCGCCGATGTGATGAAACGCATCGCGGCCCCTCAGGTCGGAGGAGTCTTCTCCGCAAAGAAGCCTCCGACATGGTGGTGACGGACGACAATTTCGCCTCGATTGCGGCAGCGGTGGAGGAGGGCCGCGCCGTGTTCGATAATATCCGCAAGACCGTCCATTTTCTGCTGTCGTGCAACGTGAGCGAGGTGCTGGTGATGCTGTTTGCCACGCTGCTGGGCTTGCCGCTCCCGCTTCTGCCGATCCAGATTCTTTGGATGAACCTCGTCACGGACGGCATTCCGGCTTTGGCGCTCGCAGTCGATCCCAAGGCGCCGGACCTGATGAAGCGCCGTCCGCGGAAGCCAGAGGCTCGACTGTTGAGTCGCAGCAGACTGGCGGCGATCGGCGCGGAGGGGTTGATGCTGAGCGCCATCGCCTTGGGGGCGTTTGCCTACAGTTTGTACGGTCTCCACCAGGATGTCGAACAAGCGCGAACCGTGGCTTTTACCGTGCTGGTCATCGTGCAGCTGGTGCATGCATTCAACTGCCGGAGTGAACGGTGGTCGCTGTTCCAAGTGGGGGTGGCCACGAATCGTCCTCTGCTCCTTGCCGTCATCCTCTCGTTCGGCATTCAAGCGGCGGTGCTGACGCTCCCTGTCGCGGCGCCGATCTTCAAGGTCGCGCCCTTGCCGGTCGAGGATTGGGTCTTGATGGGCGCGACGGGCCTCCTGCCGTTTGTCGTGATGGAAATCGTGAAAGTGCTGCGCCGATCTCAGGGCCGGCAGGGCTGATTCACCCTGCTGCCGTTCGTCTCACTCATACCGCAGCGCTTCGATCGGATTCAGCTTCGACGCTTTGTTGGCCGGATAGAGCCCGAAGAACAGTCCGACGACGAGTGAAAAGAGAAAGGCGGCGATCACGGCGTCGGTGTTGATAATGGTCGGCCAGCCGATCGTGGCCGTGAACAGCCTGGCGATACCGATGCCGGTTCCCACGCCGACCAGGCCGCCGATCGCGGTCATAATGACCGCTTCGATGAGAAACTGCAGCAGGATATGCGTGCGCTTGGCGCCCACGGCCATCCGTAATCCGATTTCACGAGTTCGTTCCGTCACGGATACGAGCAGAATATTCATGATGCCGATGCCGCCGACGATCAACGAGATCGAGGCGATGCCCATCAACATGAGCATCATTGTCCGGCTCGTGCCGGCCAGCATCTTCGCGATATCTTCCATGGTGCGGAGGGTGAAGTCATCCTCCTCCGATGGATGCAGCCGGTGTCTCGTTCGCAACAGGTCTGTAATATCCTCCGAGACGGCAGGAATATCCTGCCGCGTCTGAGTCGCGACGAGGATGATCCCGACGGTTCCCAGAAATTTGGTTCCCAGGACCTTTCGTTCGGCCGTCGAGAACGGGAGCACCACGAAGTCGTCCTGGTCCTGGCCTGTAATGGACTGGCCTTTCGAGGCGAGGACGCCGATCACCCGGAGCGGGACGTTTCTGATGCGGATCTCGCTGCCCACGATGTCTTCTCCTGGCTCGAAGAGATTCTTGACGACGGTTTGTCCCAGCACCGCCACTTTGGCGGCGGTATCCAGGTCCGACTGGGTGAAGAAGTTGCCTTGCGCCATGGGCCAGCTCCGGATATCGGGGAAGACCGGGGTCGTTCCAAGGACGATCGTGCTCCAATTCTTGTTGTCCCCAATGACTTGAAGGACCGCTCGGGTGGCGTACATGACGGCCGTGACGCCCGCGATTTTCTTTTCAATCTCTTCCGCATCCTCGACGGTCAAGGTGGAGACGGTGCCGAGTCCTCCGCGAACGCCGCCGACGGTCGTCGCGCCCGGGACGATGATCAGCACGTTGGTGCCGAAGCTGACGATCTCCGCTTGCACCGCCGCCGTGGCGCCTTGGCCCAGGCTGACCATCGCCACGACAGCGCCGATGCCAATGACAATGCCGAGCATGGTCAACCCGGCACGCAAGGGGTTGCGGCGAAGGATGCGGAAGGCGGAGAGCAGGGTGAGCCACAAAAATGACATAGCTTGTCTGTCTGGTCGTCTGGTCTATCCGGTTAGTCTGACCAAATAGACCAGACGGACCGAATAGACAAGAAAGGCCGGACCGGCCTAAGGCTGATCATCTCATCCCCCGGCCCGGCTCGAAACCAGGCGGAAGGTTCTTCTGGATCTGGTCCTCGTCTGTTTCGATACCGACGATGACACGGTCTCCCTTCTTCAGCGCCCCATTGACGATCTCCGTGGAGAGAGAGTCGGAGATGCCGGTCGTGACGTCCACCTGGCGCGGCTGGCCGTTCCGGTCGAGTACCCAGACCCGTGTTGCTTTCTTGTCGATGGGCGTATTGGGCATGCGGAACCGCAGCGCGCCGTTCGGGACACGCAACGGCTCGTCTTTCTGTGCCGTGACGATCGTGACGTTCGCCGTCATGCCAGGCTTGAGTTTCAGCTCCCGGTTGTCCACCGTGATGACCACGTCGTAGGTGACGACATTTTGGATGCTGATCGGTGCATTGCGGACCTGCGTCACCGTCCCCTCGAAGAATTGCCTGGGATAGGCGTCCACGCGGAAATGGGCGGGCTTGCCTTCGGCCACGCCGCCGATGTCGGACTCACTTACATTGGCGTTCACCTGCATCCGAGTCAGGTCTTGGGCGATCACAAAGAGCGTCGGTGTTTGAAAGCTCGCCACGACGGTCTGGCCGATGTCGATGTTCCGGGAGATGACGATGCCGTTCACCGGCGAGTAGATCGTGGTATAGCCCAGATCCAGTTCAGCCGAGGAGAGCGTCGCCTCGGCCTGATCGACTTGCGCTTGGGCGACCTCCACTTGGGCGAGGGCGTCGCGGTAATTTGTTTCGGCGAGGTCGAGATCGGCTTGCGACACGAAGGCCTGCGGCCGGAGCTCCACCATGCGGTCGCGTTCCCGCTTGCGCTGCGCTGCGAAGTTGCTCGCCTTGGATAACATTCCCTTTGCGCTCTTGAGCGATGCGCGGGCCTGGCTCACGCGGGCCTTGTACGGCTGTTGATCGATCTGGGCGAGGACTTGGCCTTTCGTCACGACGGAATTGAAGTCCGCCGAAAGGTTGGCGATCTTGCCGGACACCTGGCTGCCAACTTGGACGGAGACGACGGGATTAACCGTACCGGTCGCGGTCACGATGGCGGCGATGGAACCCCGATCGACGAGGGCGGTCTTGTACTGCACCGGCGGCGCCTCATCGTTCCACCAGGACCATGTCGCGAGTCCAACGAGGAGGACGATCCCTCCGGCCACAGAGAGGGATCTCCATCGTCGAGTCTTTCTCTGAAGCGGCAGGACTTCGACGGGAACGACCGGGAGTGGTCGTGTATCAGGCGGATGCGGCGCGTGCGGGGTCGGCGCCTGACTCGGAACGATGTCGGTTGCCGGTGCGTGACGCGTTGGATCGGGAGGATCAATCGTCATGCCGTACCAGCCCTACGGTGCCGCGCGAATAGAGCATCATTGTTCCTACGCCGTGCGATCAGCTTGCGGCCTTCTTCTGCGAACAAGAGCAGCAATCCGCCGAGCAGCAGCGGACCGAAGATCCAGGCCGGCAGCGGGCTCGTGCCGAAGATGTCGTTGCCGACCGGTGTATAGGTGATCGCCGCAAGAAGGATCAGTTCGCTGGCGATGCCCCAGAGCACCGTGCGATTCGTCAACCAGCCGAGCCGGAACAGTGAGAGGCGGTCAGAGCGGCAGGCGAAGACGTTAGCGACCTGCGCGAGGACGATCCCGGCGAAGGTGACGGTTGTCGCCTCTCTATACAAGGGAGAGGACCAATCCAGGGACGCTCCCCAGGTCCAGCCGTTCAGGTGGAGGTAGAGGAAGAAGCCGCCCATCGCCACCGCCGACTCGAGCAGTCCGAGAAACAGATAGGCCCGCAGCAAGAGGGGAACGCTCAGGAGCCGTTCGTTTCGCGGGCGAGGGGGACGTTGCATCGCGTCGCCTTGAGGCGGCTCGGTACCGAGCCCGATGGCCGGGATCATGTCGGTTCCGAGATCGACCGCCAGGATTTGGGGGATCGTGAGTGCGAGCGGCATACCGGCGAAACCATAGCCGAGAAACGGCACGATTTCAGGGACGTTGCTGGCGAGAATGTAGGTGGAGAATTTGCGAATGTTCTCGTACACCGTGCGGCCCTCCTCGATCGCATTCACAATCGTCGCGAAGTTATCGTCGAGAAGAATAATGTCGGCAATTTCCTTGGCGACATCCGTTCCGGTGATGCCCATAGCGATGCCGATATCGGCCTTCTTCAGCGCCGGCGCATCGTTTACGCCGTCGCCGGTGACGGCGACGACCTCGCCCATCTCCTTGAGTGTGGAAACCACCCGCATCTTATGGCGCGGGGCCATCCGGGCAAAGACCGGGTCCCGCTCACCCTGATGAGACGGTGTCAAGAGCTGCCGCAGGCGCTCGTCGCTCATCTGGTCCAGCTGCGATCCCTCGATCACCGGAATGAATTCAGCCGGTTGCGGTGCGACCTGATCCGGCGCGAGGCCGATCTTGCGCGCAATCGCCAGCGCTGTGAGCGGATGATCGCCGGTGATCATGACGACGCGCACACCGGCTTGCCCGCATTTGGCGATGGCCTCAGGCACTTCCCGGTGGGGTGGGTCCATCATGGCCACAAGTCCGAGGAACGTCAGGTCCGCTTCAACCGTCTCCACTTCGATGTGTTCGGGTTGGTGGGCGATGTCACGCATGGCCACGGCAAGCACACGGTAGGCCTGCTCGGCGAACGACCGGCTCTGGCTCAAGACCTGTGCGCGCTGCTCGGGAGTCATCGGTACAGTGTTTCCATGGATCAGGGTACTGGTACAGAGAGCCACGACCGATTCGGGAGCGCCTTTGGTGAATGCGACAAGCCGTCCTTCTACCCAGTGCAGGGTGCTCATCCGTTTCCGATCGGCGTCGAAGGCGAGTTCCCCCATGCGTCTCAACGGAGACCGGTGGGCCAAGCCATGCTCGGTGGTGAATTCCAACAGGGCGACTTCAGTGGGATCACCGGTGAACGATCTGCG
Source organism: Nitrospira sp. (assembly GCA_015904045.1). The sequence continues at coordinate 964 of JABMDG010000035.1, read as the reverse complement.
TCCGTCCGGCCGTCGGATGCGCTGTGCATTGTGGCAATGGAGGAGCGCATCGAAGAAAGCTTGCCACCGCTCGGTGTCGACCCCGCTGATCAGACGGCCTTGGGTAACGAAACAACCTTCCCGCGATTCGATGACAAGGCCATCGGCATACAACCGGTCGACCTTCATCTTGTTTTCTGTCAAGGTGCCGGTCTTGTCGGTGCAGATCACGGTTGTGCAGCCGAGGGTTTCGACCGACGGGAGATGCTTGACCAACGCCCTGCGTTTCGCCATGCGCTGGCTGCTCATGGCGAGGGCCAGGGTGACCGTGGGGAGGAGCCCCTCCGGCACGTTGGCCACGATGATCCCGATGCCGAAAATCGCGCTGATCCAAAAGCCGAGTCCGGCCAAGAGGCCGACGGCAAAGAACAGGGCTCCCATCGCCAGCGAAATGGCGGCGACGATGCGGGTGACCTTGATGATCTCCTTCTGCAGGGTGCTGGGGCCGGTTTCGACCGTCGAGGTGAGATCGGCAATTTTCCCGAACTCCGAAGCCATGCCGGTGGCAAAGACCAGAGCGCGGCCGTGTCCCGAGAGGATGGTCGTGCCGGCGAAGACGAGATTCGGGTGATCCAGCCAGTGTCCATCCTCCACGGATTCGGCGGTCCGCCGCTTCGGTTTCGATTCGCCGGTCAAGGCGGCGTTGTCGACTCTCATTCCCGCGGCTTCGATGAGGCGCGCATCGGCCGGCACCCGTTCTCCTTCTTCCAAGATGAGGACATCGCCGGGCACAATCTCGCTCCGAACAATTTCGACGGATTGTCCGTCTCTCGTGACCCAGGCTTTGTCCGGTAATAATCGGTGGAGAGCCTGGACGGCTCGTTCCGCCTTGTATTCCTGGAAGAAGGCAAAACCGGCGTTGATAATGATGACGCCGAGAATGGCCCAGCCTAGCGTCGCCATGCCCTCGCCCGGCTTCATGTAG
>JABMDG010000349.1 GCA_015904045.1 Nitrospira sp. | reverse complement strand
GTCCATCAGCGCCACGGCGGCCGTGTAAGCTTTGGCGATCGCCAGCTCTACCACCACCGGAGGACACCGATCCATGCGGGCGAAATAAACCAGCCTGCCGTAGTCTATGCCGCAATCATAGGCCATTAAGGTTTTTCCGTCCGGGGAGACGACAAGATTACGGACCCAGCCCTTGTGACCGGTCAACGTTTTCTTCTCGACCACCGTCGGCATCTCAAAGAGCTTGATGGTCTTATCACGGCTGCCGGTGATCAGTGTCTTGGCGTCTGGAGTGAATGTCATGGCGCCGATCCAGTAGTCCATTGGCTTTTGGAATCCACCGTCGTCTTCGATGAAGTAGCCGCGCGTTTCGGTGGAATCCTCGACGCCCCGCCGCCAGTGCCCGTCGTGGAGCATCTTTTCTTCCCCGCTCGGCAGCACTTCCCAAATCTTGATTTTGCCGATGTCGGTCCCGCTGGCCAGATGGATGCCGTCCGGTGAAAATGCGACGCAGACGGACCAATGGTGGTCGTATTCGTCCTTGCCGAGCAGTGTCATCAGCTCGGTGCCGGTGGTGACCTCCCAGATCTTGATGTCTTTGTTGTGGCTGCCGCGCGCGAGCATCAATCCATCGGGCGACAACGACAGACTGCACACATTGTGATCGTACCGCGTGAAGAGCAACTTCATCGGCTCGCCGGTCCTGCCGTTCCACAACCGGATGGTGCGGTCTTCGCTGCCGGTGGCGAGGGTTTGCCCATCCGGCGTGAACACGATGGCGCGAATATCGTTGGTATGGCCGCGCAGGGATCTCAAGAGACGTCCGGTTTCAATGTCCCACATGCGGACAAGGCGTTCGGCGCCGCCGCTGGCGAGGGTCAACCCGTCGGGTGAGAACGCGACGGCCCAGATGCCGTGGGAATGTCCACGGAAGGTGCGGACTTCACGGCAGTCGCGGCTCCAATGGTCCAGGAAGTCGATCGGGGCAGGCGGCACCGCACCGGCCGACGATCCGGGCAGTGTGTCCGACAGGGGCGGCATCATCGTGTGTTCGCTCATGCAGAGTCCAGTATTCCAGGTCCTTGATTGCAAATCGGCAGGGCCGGTATAATTTCCCGACGCCTGCAGGATCGTAAGAGATGCCCGGCGGGCAAGTCAACCCTTCGACCGCCTCATTGGTGAGAAGGGGTGTGCTCAGGGTTGACGCTGAGCCTATTCACATTCAAAGGCAGCGTCGAAACGTCACGCTGCAGCCAGATCGCCGGTTCGTCTCGGGGCGGTCCCCACCGGTCGTCACTCCTATTGATCGAGGAGCTTCATGGAAATCAGGTTTCAGCCGGCATTGCTTCAGGAAGTCATCGACTCCTTCATCGACAAAACGGAGCGGGAGGGAGATCCCACCTATTACAAGGAGTTTCATGAACACGCCGACCCGATCTACGAGAAATTCATGCTCGAAGACCGGGAAGGGGAATTCAAAAAGCTATATCAATATCTCTTCGGCATCTGGGGGTTCTCGGACATCATCCGCGATTCGTTCAATGAGTATCCGCTGCTGAAGGAAAAGGTCGGGATCGTGCTGGTCAAAGGTGTGCTGAAGGAAGATCAGGAAGGGGTCGATATTCTGCGCAAGTGGGGGTCGGTCGAAAAAGATTTGGCGCGCGCTTTCGAGGACAAGGGGATGAAAGGAGTCGGGATCAAGCTGATTCCGAGACGGTTCTACGACCCGGCGCTGACCCGCTATTGCCGCCATGAGCTGATGCACATCTCCGACATGATCGATCCGTTGTTCGGGTACGATCCGGATACGAAAGTGGGGCAGAATCCCGGCGAAGAAACGCTGATTTTACAGCGCTACCGGGTGCTCTGGAGCTTGAGTGTGGACAGCCGGTTGGTGGCCATCGGTCAAGAGCCGATGTTGAGCAAAGAGGCCCGGTTCAAGGAATTCCGCTCCTGGTATCGCAAGATCCCACCGCTCCAATTGAAATCGGTATTCGAGGGCCTCTGGCAGACGTCGTATTTCACCCATTCGGAGTTGATTGAAATGGCGACCGACACGCTCCGTGTGCTGGATCGTGCCGTCGATGTCGAGGGCGGCGAGGTGCCGGAGAGCGAAAACAAGATCATGCTCATGCCGGGTTTTCCCTGCCCGCTGTGCCGCTTCCCTACCTATTCCTGGGTCGAAGATATGGTGAACAAGATCGAACCCTACGTGCTCGATTTTATCCGCGAGAATCATCCGGGATGGGATGTGGAGTTCGGCGCCTGCGACCGGTGTGTGGAGGTGTATAAGCTGCGTGCCGATGGCGTCATGTAGGCGTAGACTGATGAGCAGCACGACGTTGAGCGTCAATCGTCAACCGTCATTCGACAAGACGTGTGCTATGAGTCTTACGTTTGACGTATGACGAATGACGGATTCTGGTATTCCCATGGCGACTGATCCCTCATACGGCCGGCGCCAGTTCATCACGGATTCTGCCCGCTCGATGGCGAAGGCCGCGCTCGAGTTTTCCAAAGAAGCCGATGCGGTTCAATCACCGGCCCCGCCGCCGGTCCGCGTTGATTGGTTGCGCCCGCCCGGTGCCGTCGCGGAGTCGGTCTTCCTGGAGCGGTGCACGATATGCGGCGATTGCGTCAAAGCCTGTCCACCGGGTGCGATTCGCCTCCATGAACAGGACGGGACACCGGTGATCTTCGCCGACCGATCGCCCTGCCTGCTGTGCGAGGACTTACCCTGTATCGCATCCTGTGCGACAGGGGCTTTAGAGCCGGTCGGCGGTGTGACTGATGTGCGGATGGGAACGGCGGTCATATCCCACCGGCTCTGCACAGCAGGACAAGGCTGCCATGCCTGTGTCTCGAAATGCCCGATGCATGCGCTTGCGATGGATTTTGAGTTGATGCAGTTGACGGTTGTGGCGGAAACGTGCGTGGGGTGCGGAATCTGCGAGCTTGTGTGCAAGACCGTGAACGATCACGTGGCGATTCGTGTCCAGCCGGCGCGGATTGCTTGAAGGGGGCCTCGTAGGGCAGCCCATGAACGATACAGACCCAAGGCCCGATCGGGGGTGCAGTTCACCCTTGACTTCGCCTGAGTCATTTCATATACATACCAGTGCTTCTCTGGACGGGAAGGGCTTGTCAAAGGACATCCCCTGGGTTCAGCCGGGGCGGCAAAGTTTCACCGGGCGTGGCATGCCGAGGATTATGTGATGGCCAGTAACCAGCCGGTGCCGAACGCTGTGGCAGCCCCCGCTGCCGTCATACCGGTTCCTACCGCCTTGAAAGATTCCCCCGCGGTCGAACGGGCTCTCAACCGCAGCAAACTCTATTTGCTGATTTCCTGGAGCCTCCTGTATCCCGAAGACGAGGAGTTTCTCGATTACCTCAGGTCGGGCGAATTCGTCGAGGATGGTCGCGCGGCGCTGGATACGTTGAAGACGATGCTGGACGGCCAGGGGGGAGAACGCGCAGCGCAGAAGCTGGATGCGCTCAGGAAACTTGTGGATCTTGCCGAAGTGCTGGTTGCCTCCGAATGTTCCAATTGGCAACTCAGTGACTTGCAGTCGGAACATCGCCGTGTGTTCAGCAACGTCATCACCCTCGATTGTCCGCCCTACGAAACGTTGTTCGGCAACGATCACGTGTTCGCCCAGTCGCATGTAATGGGCGATATCGCCGGCTTCTACAAGGCGTTCGGCGTGGAGCTCTCCAAAGACATTCACGAGCGATTGGATCATCTCAGCGTCGAATTCGAGTTCATGCATTTTCTCGCGTATAAAGAGTCCTTCTCGCGGTGCCACGACGGTGCGGACAAGACGCAGATTGTCGTGGATGCCCAAAAGAAATTCGTCAAAAATCACATCGGCCGTTGGGTGCCGCTGTTTTGCCGGATGTTGGCCAAGAAAGCGGATTCCGGTCTCTTCAAACTGGTGGCCGATATGACGGCAGAGTGGATGGAGTTCGAGGCGGCCTACTTGGGCGTTGCCCCCCAGCCCTATACCGAAACCGATTATCGGCCGGCGACCTTCAATGCGCCCGAAGGTCAGACCTATGAGTGTGGTGCGCAGGACCAAGGGAACGAATTGAGCTTGCTGTTGAACGAGGTGGGCGCCCAGTCTTTTATGGATGCGAAGGAGAAGGGCAAGGACAAGGAAGAGAAGGGGCCGGTCGGGACCGCCTAAGCGCCGTCCGTCCCGGATGAGACAAGCATTGGATTCAAGGCCTGCAACGTTTGTTTAGAGAGGAGGGATGAGTAATATGCGCGTAATGCAGACGACCAATAAAGGATTGGTGTTTGCCATTCTGCTCTCTGTCCTGGCAGTCGGCGCGATGCTGACCGTGGGGCAGGTGCCGCTGGCTGTCAGCCAGCCGGTCACAATCCCGGCCAAGGCGGTTAAGGGCCCGATCCCGATGGACGGGGCCAACCCGGTGTGGGAGAGCGTGCCGGGCGTCGTGGTGCCGCTGAGCGGCCAGCTAATCACCACCCCGATGCATCCGAACATCTCGGTGCAGTCGGTGTTCGTGAAGGCCATGACGAACGGCAAGGAAATCGGATTGCGTCTGGAGTGGATCGACCAGACCAAGAATGATACGACGATCGGCCCGCAGGACTTCCGGGACCAGGTCGCCGTGATGTTCCCGGTCAACCTCTCCGGCGCGCCCCCGTTCCAGTGCATGGGGCAGTCTGGAGGCACCACCAACATCTGGCGGTGGAATGCGGAATGGCAAAAGGACATCGGGAAGGACAGCGCAGGAATCTGGGACGTGGACGATCAATATCCTGGCATCTTCTGGGATTACTACTATGAAGAACCGGCTGGTGGTGTGACCTATCCTGACCGGATCGGCCGGAGCCTGGGACCCTTCAATCCCGGCATTTGGTCCGGGAATATCATGTCCGATCCGACGCTACGGGTAAGTTCGGTGGAAGATCTGAACGCCAACGGCTTCAGCACGCTGACCACCCAGGCGCATCAGGATGTGATCGGGAATGGTGTCTGGGAGCCGTCTGGAGCCGTAAAGGGCGGAGCCTATTCGGGCCCAACCTGGCGCGTGGTCGTGAAGCGGACACTGGAAAACGGCGATGCCAACGACACGCAATTCAAGGCGGGTGCGTCTATTCCGATCGCGTTTGCCGTATGGGACGGTGGCAACATCGAGCGCAACGGGATGAAGTCGCTTTCCACCTGGTTTACGCTCAAGATGTAGGGAGCGTGCCGGACAGGGACGAGTAAGCGCATCGAGTCACAGAAAGGCCTCGGACCGCGCCGCTGACAAGCGGCGATAGGGTCTGGGGCCTTTCTTCTTTTAGAGCATTCTCAGGGGGGGCGCCGAGGTTGCTTTTCAAGAAGAGAGGAAGGTATAACGCAAAGGAATTTGCGCTTGAAACTCGCTGGGTTGTCGGCATAACCGGATTCATATCGCCATGAAAGTATCTCTACTGTTTCCGCCCACCTGGCATCCGTCACAGCCTTATTTGAGTTTGCCCTCTTTGACGGGGTTTCTCCGGCAAGGAGGCGTCTCGAATGTCTCCCAACGGGATCTCGGGATCGAGCTGTTGGACGGCATGCTGACCAGGTCTTATGGAGCGCGGGTGCATCAGCAATTGCTCGACAAGCAGAAGGAGTTGGAGCGGACTCAGTCGGGGGTGTCCGGGCATGGGAGCCGGGAGCACTATGTCAAAGTTACCGATTCGCTCGACCGGTTCTCATACTTGTTCGACCGAGTCGAGCTGGCCAAGGAGACCTTGCGCGGCGAGGGGTTCTACGATCTGGACGCCTATCGTGCGAGCCTGTTCATGATCGACAAGTGGCTCGAATTAGTGTCATCGGTCTATTTCCCGACCAGGTTGACCGTCGTTGACAATCAGTTCAGTAGCTACTCGATCTATTCGTCGAAGGATTTGATGAAGGTGGTCAGTGACGAGGCGCAAAATCCCTATCGCAGCCTCTTACGCGAACTGTTCATTCCTTCGATCATCAACGGCAGTCCGGATCTGATTGGCGTCTCGATCACTGCGACGTCGCAGATCATTCCCGGCCTGACTTTGTGTAAGTTGATCAAAGAAGCCGCGCCGGATCTGCACGTCACGATCGGCGGGAGTATTTTCACGCGGCTTGTCGACAATGTCAGACGGTGCCCGAATCTCTTTGACCTGACCGATGACATCATCGTGTTCGAAGGAGAGACTGCGCTGCTGGAGTTGGTGAACCAGCTGGCCGGCAAGAAAGACTACAGCAAGGTGCCCAACTTGATCTATCGGCAGAACGGGAAGATCACGGTCAACCAACCGTTTTATTCCGAGAACGTGAATCAATTGCCGGCGCCGAACTACGACGGATTCCCGCTGGATCGATACTTGTCGCCGGAGCCGGTGCTGCCGATTCAATTTTCCCGCGGGTGCTATTACAAGGATTGCGCGTTCTGCGCGCTCACGCTCGACCATCAGAACTTCCGGCAGAAAGATCCGGGGCGCACGATCGAGGAACTGGAGTGGCTCACGCAACGGTACGGCGCGCGGCACTTCTTCTTCACCGATGAATGTTTCGCATTGGCGCCGACGAAACGGCTGTGCCAGCAGATGCTGGAGAAGCGGCTCGACGTGAAGTGGACCTGCGAGATGCGGTTCGAAAAGAATCTCTCGCGCGAGTTGCTGACGTCGATGCGGGATGCCGGCTGTTTGAAGATCGTCTTTGGGTTGGAGTCGTTTAACCAGCGGGTGATGGACTTGATGAAAAAGGGCATCAAGCAGGAATGGGTCCGGCGCATTGCCGACGACTGCGTTGACCTCGGCATCGCGGTGCACTGCTACATCATTGTGGGCTTCCCCACGGAGACGGAAGCAGAAGCCCTCGACACCATGAACTTCATTGTGGAGAACAAGAAGCTCCACGACTCGCTCGGATTTTCCTGCCAGCCCTGCCTGTTCGATCTGGAGAAAGAGGCGCCGATCATGAGCAATCCGGCAGAGTACGGCATCCGGCGCATCATGCGTCCCTCGGCGGAGGATCTCAGCCTCGGGTTTTTCTACGAAGTCCAGGGCGGCATGACACCGGATCAGTCCGAACGCTTGTACCAGTATGTGTATGAACGGATCAGCGAGGTCGTCTGCGAGTTGCCGTTCAACTATTCGATGGCCGACGGGTTGCTGTATATCGGCAAGGCCAAGGAGACGGCGCCCCAGACGCCGCAACCCATCGCCTCATAGCAGGATGTTGAAAAAGGCTGCCAGCGTCGTTCTCATATCGCTCAGAGGCTCAACATACGGCCCAGAGTATGCCTCGCCTCTTCGCTCACTGCGGCCTTGCTGAACGGCCTTTTTGACCATCCTGCAGCCGCGGTGCAGGTTCGTTTGTCATCCATATTTCGGATAGGTTGGGCGCGTTGACCGGGTTTTTCCCCGACAGATATAATGCCCGGTGGTGGAGGGCTCGTCCGTGGTGAAAGCGGCGGCAATCGGCGATCGCCTGATAGGACAAATCGGCGATTTCGGTCCCCTGTTCGAATACACCGTCAAGCTCGTGCTGTTGGCGTCGTTTTTCGAGCTGGTGCTGTATCGGCTGGTGTCCCGTCTAGGCATGCATCTGAGTAAAATGGCGGCGACACATCCCTGGATTACCCCCACATTCACGACCCTCACCGAGGTCGGAGCGTGGTTGCTCAATATCGTGGCGGTGTTGCTGTTCTTGGGGCTGATCCTGGCCATGGCGCTGCGGGTGTTGCGGTATGAGCCGAGCCGGCTTGTCAAGGGCGGGACCGCCTGTGCCGCGCTGTTGTTGCTGTTGACGCTGGCCTTTCTCTTTGTGCAGCCGGGCATGCTCGGGGCCGTCATCTACAATAGCCTGGCGTTGCTGACGCTGGCCTTGTTTGTGGCGGAGTATCTGATCACCCATCAGGAACGGGCGCAACGCATCCTTGTCGTGACCTACTTTCTCGGCATATTTGGGTGGCTCTATTATCAGATCATGTCGACGATCTATAGTTTGTCCGGCACAGTGGCCGCCCCGCCCTTGGTGTATGAATCGCACCGAGCCGGTGAGGCGCTGATGGTGGTGGCGAGTATCTTCGTGTTTGCCGCCTATGGCCACGGGCTCTCGCTGCGGACCAAGAACCGGCGCCAGCGGGCCCGCGCAATTGCATTTTGGGCAACGACGGGGGGGATCTTTACCACGTTGCTGTTCACCGATTACTGGCTGGATTCGTTTGACCCGGCGTTGGCATCGGCCATCAGGCAAGCGTCGCAGGGGATCGGATGGATTTTCCAGTTCGGGATGGGCTATACGTTCTATCTCCCCTTTGCGTTGTATATCGCCGGGCTGCTCTGTTGGGCCTATACCGTCGTCAAGTTGCTCATGATGGGGCGAGTGGCCGGGTATGGCCTCGGGCTCATGTTCATCGCCGGCTATGCGCTGATGTTCTCCAACCTGACGCTGATGGTCGTGCTGGGGATCATGCTGCTGACGCTGGATCGGATGAAGCCTGTCGTGGCCGAACCGCTAGCCGCGCCGAACGGCCGGTTGTTGAGGGGATCAGAAGGATTACTCGTTAAAGAAGCATAGCTGAAAGACCAGGAAACCTACTCGCATGGATACACAGATGCCCTCATCAGACCAAACCCAGCCGGGAACGACGACTGCCGAGTCCGGCGATCAGCCGCTTGCTCCGGGAGAGGAAATCGCTGGACTGGAAAAGCTGCTCGCGGACGAACCGGATGATTTCCAAGCCCGCTGCCGTCTCGGCGAGCTCTATTTCAGCCAGGGGCGGATGGATGATGCCCTCGTCGAGGTGAAGAAGTCGATCGAAATGGCCGAAGCGTTACGTGCGGAGATGAATCGATCCCTGGCTATGTATTACTCAAATCTCGGCACCATCTATGCCACGAAGAATATGACCGATGAAGCTGAGGCCGAGTTCCGGCATGCCTTGGACGTATTCCCTCACGATGTTTTGGCGCTCTTCAACCTCGGCCGGGTCTATGCGGACAAGAAGAAGTATATGGAGGCGAAGGAGTATTACGAACGGCTCGTCGAGATCACGCCGGACGATCCGATCGCCTGGTACAATCTGGCCGGGGTTTACATCGAATTGGACAATCCGCAGGTGTCAGACTACAACACCATCGATATGGGGATTCAGTGCTACCTCAGAACCCTGGAGCTGGACCCGAAGCATTTGGAGTCCAGCTTTAAGCTCATGGAAATTGCGCTCAATCATAAGAAGACCGACTTGGCCGTGTCCGTCATGGAGAATGCCGTGGAGCACAATCCCGATGAGCCGCTGGCCTACTACAACCTCATCAGTGTCTACGACAAGTGCAAGATGTTCGAGAAGGCCGAGGAGGCCCGCAAGCGTTTGAGGGAGCGGTTCGCCAAAAAAGCCAAAGACAGTGCCGGGGCTTGATCACCCTTTACGAAGGAGCGCGCCATGTTTGGAAGTCTTGGATTTACAGAGCTGATCTTGATCCTGGTCATCGTGCTGATTATTTTTGGAGCGGGAAAGCTGCCACAATTGGGAGAAGGGTTGGGCAAGGCGATCAAGGGGTTCAAGAAGTCCGTGCATGAAGCGGATGCAATCGAAGCCGAAGCCCAAGCTCAGGCGCAGCAGCAAGAGGCGGCGCCTCAACCGGCTGTGACCGCCGGGCCGGCCCAGACCATGGGTGTGAATCAGACGGCAGCGGCCCCGCAGCCTGCTCCACGAGCCTAAGTTGAGTCACGACAACGTGGAAACACAAGCGCCGTCCATGGATGCAGCAACCCAGCCAGCCGGAGGGGTGATCGAAGTCTTTGCCGGCAACGGCAAAGCGCGCAGCACCGGCGATGGCAAACGGGCGGTGAAGGCGGGGATTCCGCTTCCGCATCATGCCGCGCTGGATAAGGACGAGCAATGGTTCTACATCGCGGAATCGGGTTCCGATCGCATCCGACGCATCAATTTCCACGAAGGCACCCTGCACAATTTCGCCGGTATCGGTGAAACCTGCTATTGCGGCGATGACGGCCCCTGCGGGGAGGCCGGGCTCTATCTGCCGCTGTGTGTGGCGTTCGACTCGCACAATCACCTGTACATTTGCGATTCGGGCAGCAACCGAATTCGTAGGGTCGATCGCGACACCGGCATCATTACGACAGTGGTCGGCACCGGGCAACATGGGTTCAACGGAGACGGTCCGGCATTGGGGGTCAATCTCACCTGGCCGGCCGCGATCGCGTTCGATCAGGACGATGTCCTGTATATTGCCGACACCCAGGCGCACAGGATACGGCGGTACGATCCGAACACTAGTTTAGTGACCACGATCGCCGGAACGTGGACAGCGGAGGACGATGCCCGCGAACAGCCGCTGGTCGCCAGGAACCTCGTGGTGCTCTCAGGCGATGCGATCGGCATCGATTTCAGCGACGATCAGGGATGGCTCATGCCGGTCTGTTCGGACGGATTGGATCTGTCGCTGTATCTCGACGATGGGCGGCCCGCCACCGAGGCGCGGTTGTACGATGTGGTGGGGTTGGCGGTTGATAAAAAAGGTGATGTCTATCTTGTCGACAAGGGCAGCAACCGGGTGCGAAAGATCGACCGGGGGACGGGCATCATTTCGACTGTCGCGGGGGTATGCCGGTATGGCTACGACGGCGACCACAAGCCAGCCGTCAAGGCCATGCTGCACGCGCCGGAGGCCGTGGCATTCGACCGCGACGACAATCTGTACATCTCCGACACGATGAATCATCGTGTGCGCAAGGTTGATGCGGCCACCGGTATCATCACGACGGTGGCGGGTAACGGCGACAGCGGATATGAGGACCACAACATGGGCGGCTGCGGCGCGGCGCGGTTCGTGGCCAAAGAATCGGCCGGTCTGCTCAAACAGGGCGAAGGTCTGCTCGGGGTCGAGGCTGTCGTGAACGCGCCGACCGGATTGGCGCTGGACTCGCGCGGGCATCTCTACATCTGCGAGCGAGGAGAAAATAAGATACGCCGACTGACACTTCCCTGAGAGCGGCCCCTTGCCGTACATTTGCCTCGCGCGCATTTTGTGGTAGTCTGAAGCCGTCTCAGCCCTGGGCGTCAATTCCTGACACATCTTGCATGGTGCGAATGACGATCGTCTGCAGCTCCCGTCCTGTTCTGGTGGCGTGCTTGTCCGGCCTTATCCTGGCGGCCAGTTTCCTCGGCGGATTTGGAATTCCACTCGTCAGCTCCGAAGGCATCACGGTCCGTTCGCATCTGGTCCAAGGCGATCTGCCCCAAGGGCCAGAAGATACGGTGTGGGGCCGGATTCCGGCAATGACAATTCCCTTAAGCGGGCAGGTTATTACACGACCCGTGTGGCCGGAACCGAGTGCCCGGGCGCTGACCGTGCGGTCGCTGCACAACGGTCATGACATCGCCTTTCTCCTCGAATGGCAGGACAACACCAAGAACGACCGATTGACACCGGGGACGTTTCGGGATGGGGTGGCCATTGGCTTGCCGCTCGGCGATGCGCCGGCCTTTTTCTGTATGGGGCAATTGGACCATTACATCAACATCTGGCACTGGAAAGCGGATTGGCAAAGCGATATCGATCGGCGGGCGGCTCGGACTCCTGAGAAGAAGGAAGGCGGGGTCCGCACATTCGAAGTCATCCCGCGAAGGATCTCCTCGGTTGAAGATTTGATCGGCGGCGGCTTCAGCACGCTGACGACGAAAGACAAGCAGGGCCGCGTCCAGGGCAAGGCTCTGTGGAAGGATGGGGTGTGGCACGTCGTGATGCACCGCCCGCTTGTCAGCGAGGAACAAGAGAACGAGGCAACGCTCATTCCCGGCCGAGTGCAGACCGTGTCGTTCGCCGTTTGGAACGGGGAGAACAAAGAACGCAACGGCCAGAAGTCTGTGGCTCCGTGGTTTCAACTGGCGATCGATCC
>JABMDG010000348.1 GCA_015904045.1 Nitrospira sp. | reverse complement strand
CCATGAGCTGCAATCGGACAAACGCATGCGCGATGAACGTCAGATGAGCTGGAAGCCCGCGACACTCAAGACAATCTTGCGCGACCACCTGGCCGGCGATGAAGTGTTGATCGTATCAAATCGCGAGCCCTATATTCATAATCGGCGAGACCAAGACATCGACGTGCAGGTGCCGGCCAGCGGCGTCGTCACGGCTCTCGAACCGATCATGCGAGCCTGTTCCGGAGTCTGGATCGCGCACGGGAGCGGCAGTGCGGACCGCGATGTGGTCGATGCGCGGGACCACGTTCGCGTTCCTCCAGACGATCCCGCCTACGAGATTCGCCGCATCTGGATGACGTCCGAAGAGGAACAAGGCTACTACTACGGATTTGCGAACGAAGGTCTGTGGCCTCTCTGCCATCTGGCTCATGTCCGTCCCGTGTTTCGATCGTCGGACTGGAACCAGTACAAGGCCATCAATGAACGGTTCGCGACGACCATCGTTGAAGAGGCCAAGACCGACAATCCGGTCGTCCTGATCCAGGATTATCACCTGGCACTTGTGCCAAAAATGGTTCGGGATCGTCTGCCTCACGCCACGATCATCACTTTTTGGCACATTCCCTGGCCGAACCCGGAGAGCTACGCCATTTGCCCTTGGCACCAGGACATTCTTGAAGGGCTGCTGGGCAGCAGTATTCTTGGATTTCATACCCGGTTCCATTGCAGCAACTTCATCAAAAGCGTGGACCGGTCGCTCGAAACAAGGATCGATTGGGACAGTTCCACCATTTCGTACGGCGGGAAGTTGACCGCCGTGAATCATTATCCCATCTCAATCGAATGGCCCAGCCGGATGTTTGTGGGACAGCCTCCCGTGCCGGAGTGTCGAACGCGCATCCGCGAGATGCATGGTTTGCCCCAGGCCCATTGGGTGGGGGTCGGCGTGGAACGGCTGGACTATACCAAAGGCATCTTGGAGCGGTTCTTGGCCGTGGAACGGTTGTTGGAGCTTCAACCCGAATGGATTGGGAAGTTTTCGTTTCTGCAGTTGGCGGCGCCCAGCCGATCCAAGATCGACGAGTATCAGCACCTCGCGCAACAGGTGACGGCGTTGGCCGACCGCATCAATCGGCGGTTTGGGCGGGGTAACTATCAGCCTCTCTATCTGATGATCAAACATCATGACCCGGAGGAAATCGCGACCCACTACCGCGCGGCTGACTTCTGCGTCGTGAGCAGCCTGCATGATGGGATGAACCTGGTAGCGAAGGAATTCGTCGCCGCGCGGGATGATGAACAGGGGGTGTTGATCCTGAGCCAGTTCACCGGGGCGGCCGCCGAGTTGGCGGAGGCCCTCGTCGTGAATCCCTACAATATTGATCAATGCGCGGCGGCCATGCAGGTGGCCTTGACCATGCCGGGGACGGAGCAGCGGGCCAGGATGCGCAGCCTGCGCGGCATCGTGCAGGAGTTCAACGTCTATCGATGGGCCGGCCGGATGTTGATGGATGCGGCCCGCATGCGGCAGCGCGCCCGGCTTGTCCGTCAAATGGGAGGACGGGACCCTCCCTGTCAAGCCATCTGAAAATCTTACCGAAGCCGGAGTCGTTGCGTCATTTGAAAGTCTTACCAGAGACTCCGGCG
>JABMDG010000347.1 GCA_015904045.1 Nitrospira sp. | reverse complement strand
CTGTGCGCCGGAGAGCCTTCTTCCATTTCAGTGGTTGGCCACGTGCTGGCGCTGGAAGGTGGGGCCTATGTGATTCGGGATGCCCGAGGGCGGGACATCCGTATTCCGCATGATGAGAACACCAGGATCGACCGGCCGGCCCATGTGGGCGACCGCATTCAATCCTGGCTGGATCGTCACGGCCGAGCCCTGTTGATCCGCAGCCTCGAGGGGAACGGACAATAGGTCCTCGTCCAAGTTTCCGTCGGCCGGAACCTCATCGACGCAAGCGGATCTGTGCAATCGAGAAAAGCCTGCCGACGCCGTCAGTTCCCGTTGATGCTGGCATTCCCGCGGCGCGATTCACCTTTCTGTTCGACCGAGTGCTGTCATAATGCTAGAGTTCCCTTGCCATGCCAATCACAGTTCTTGAGACGACAGCCGTTACCAACCGATCTGGAGTGTCCGAGGCCTTGCCGCCGGCGGCAGTGTCGGCGCTGTGGCATGGCCAGATGATCGAGGCCATCAAAGTGGTTCGCCTTGAGCGGCACCTCGATCTGAAAGGCGCGAAAGATCAGATCGATGCCTATCTCCGTCAGCAGCCGGTGTTGAAGAAGAAAATCGAGCAGAGGCAAACCGACACACGGGATGGTCTGCTGCGCTGGGCAGCCTTTCTGCTGATCGGCGGGGCCGGGCTTGCCTATTTCCTCCAGTAGCTGATCGTCGAACGGTACCCGCCGCCTCGTCACTAATCCTTGGTCGAATGCTTAACCGTACAAGTTGGAACGGATCTGTGGCGGTCTGACCCAGGTATAGCCGCCTCATTGCCCTGCTTCAAACGCATCTTCCGCGATCCATCAATCATCTCCGTTCATCTTTGTCACGACCACTGGTGGATATCCACCGGTGGAGTTGCCTCATGAGGCAGGTGTTCTCCACGCCGGAAGAATACGACGTAAGAATGATTGCTATGCACCAGGTGTGCGTACAAGCCTGGGCGCATTCACACTTGGAGGAAATCTTCGCGCGTCGCAATAATCATGGCATGTCCATTGCTCATTTATTGCTGCATAGAGGTGAGACGTGGATGTCATCTCAGATACAGGCATCAAGCGTGTTCTCACCGGTCTGGCGCTGACGATTGCGATTGCCGCGGCAGACTGGTGGACCCTTTCCGGTCCGGCAAGTGCCGTGCTCTACATGATTCCCGTGTTGCTCGTAGCGCGGGGGACTCAGCCGGAGTGTGGCTTGTGGATGGCGGGACTTGCGTCCGGTTTGAGCCTGTTGGATCTGTTCCGAACCACCGGACACCCTCCGATGTGGGCGAAGATGGGCGAGCTGGTTCCTGTTGTCCTGGCCCTGTGGGCGGCGGCGATACTTGCTCCGCCGAGGAGACAGGAGGAATCCGACCGCCCCGCCGTGGCACCGGACATCGAGGAGCAAGTCCTCCGGCGTACGAAAGATCTTGCTCAAGCGAATAGAGACCTGGAGACGCTACGCGCGGAAGCGGTGTCGCTATTGGCGGCGCTCGTCAAATCATCGGATGATGCGATCATCGGCATGAGCCTTGAGGGCACAGTGCGGAGTTGGAATGCCGGTGCCGAACGTGTTTATGGCTATGCTCCTCACGAGATCATCGGGCTGCCGATCACCGACCTCTGTCCGCAGGATCGGCTGGATGAGGTGCCAGCCATGTTGAACCGGATTGCGAAGGGCGAGCATGTCCGCAATGTGGAAACCATGCAACGTCGGAAACGGGGCAGGCGATTCCATGTCTCCCTGACGGTATCCCCCGTGAAAGATGCCGATGGGACCGTGGTTGCCGCGTCCGCCATCGCACGGGATATTACTCAGCGCAAACGGATTGAGGCTGCCTTGCGCGACAGTGAGGCGCGGTTCCACATGATGGCCGATACGGCTCCCGTCATGGTGTGGATGTCAGATCCGGAGCAAGGGTGTACCTTCTTCAATAAACGATGGTTGGAATTCACCGGACGGACGTTAGAGGAAGAAATCGGCTGTGGCTGGTTCCGTGGAATTCATGCGCAGGATCAGCCGCGATGCCGCGACACCTATCAGGAGGCGGTCCGGCAGCAGCAGCCGTTTACGATGGAGTACCGTCTTCGGCGCGCGGACGGGGCATATCGCTGGATCGTGGATACCGGAGTGCCGCGGTTCGAGCCGGACGGGACGCTGAGCGGCTATATCGGGTCCTGCATCGATCTCACCGAGCGCAAAGAGATGGAAGACGAGTTGCGGAAAACGCTCAAGGAGAAGGAAAGTCTGCTCCGGGAAGTGCACCACCGGGTCAAGAATAATCTTCAGGTTATTTCCAGCTTGCTCAATTTACAGATGGCGACGATCAAAGATCCACAGGTGGCCCAACTCTTCAAAGAGTGCCAGGTTCGCATTTCATCGATTGCGCTGCTCCACGACACGTTGCACCGATCCAACGATTTGTCGAGCATCAACATGCCGGAGTATCTGCGAACGCTGACCGGACATGTGTGCCGATCGTACGGCGTCGATCCGACTCATCTGATACTCGAGTTGGCGGTGGAAGACATCGCCTTCGACGTGGATACGGGGCTGACGTGCGGCCTCATCGTCGATGAGTTGCTCTCCAACTGTCTGAAACACGCATTTCCCAACGGCCGGTCGGGACGGATCACCGTGGAACTGCGGGCGGAGGAGGGTGAGTGGTTTCTCCTGCGTGTGTCCGACGACGGTGTCGGACTGCCGCACGACGGGGTGCTGAACAATCCGGACTCCCTGGGGCTTGAACTGGTGTCGTTGATGGCGGACAAGCTGGAAGGGACCGTCTCGCTCCAGAGCGGAATGGGAACGGAATGGTACGTGAGGTTCCGTCCCGTGCGTTACGAAGAAAGGATGTGACTTATGAGTCCCACGACGATTCTCGTTGTCGAGGATGAAACCATCGTAGCCAAAGACATTCAGTGTACGCTGACCCGGCTCGGGTATCGGGCGCCTGCGACGGCGACGTCGGGCGAGGAGGCGCTGCGAAAGGCCGCTGAGATTCGGCCGGATCTGGTCCTGATGGACATCGTGCTCAAAGGACCGATGGATGGGGTGGAAACGGCGCGGGAACTCCGCGCGCGCTATGCCGTGCCGGTCGTCTATCTCACCGCCTACGCCGATGACTATGCCCTCGAGCGCGCAAAAACCACGGAACCGGCGGGGTATCTGCTGAAGCCATTCCAGATGGCTGAACTTCGGCCTACGATCGAGATGGCGCTTCATCGCTCCCACACGGAGCGTCAGGCGAAAGAGAGTCTGCGTTGGCTGGCCACGACGGTACGTTTGGTGGACGACGGGGTGATCACGACAGATTGCCTTGGTCGAATTACGTACATGAACGCCGAAGCCGAATCGATAACCGGGTGGGAGGCCGGTGTTGCGGTTGGATATCCGCTGGAACTGCTGTTGGGAGCCGTTGGTGGCGAGTCCGGATGCAGGGCCGGAAACGTAGCGGAACAGGCCGTCGCCGAATGTCGAATCATCCCGATTGATGACCACGTATTGGTCACAAAAAGCAGGTCTCGGTGTGTCATCCATGGCCGTGTAGCCCCTGTCGTAAGTGAGGAGGGGACGGTCATTGGGGCCGTGGTGGTTTACCGCGCTCGGGCCGCATCGGTTGTCGAGCGAGCTCCGCATACCTCACATGAGGCGGACGAATCTCACGCCCACGCCGGGCCTACGATGCGCATGATCAATCTGTGCGCGTGGTGCAAACGGGTTCCAAGCCCGTCAGGGGAGTGGTACGATTTGCACACTTTTATTACGGAACATTCGGGTCTGCTATTCAACGGAGGGCTCTGTCCTGAGTGCATGGGCCGCTGTTTTCCATCGGCGCCCGAGCATTCGCCCAGCACCGATCAGCCGGCCACCGGCTGCCGGTAATCTACTTCGATTGTGAAACCCAGGTCTTGAATCATGCCCCAGACTTCTGGCGCCGGGGCTCCCGGGGTCGTCAAGTAGCCGTTGACGAACAGCGAATCGGCCGGATAGAGCGCCAACGGCTGGAGGCTGCGGAGGTTGTGTTCACGGCCTCCGGCAATGCGGAGTTCGGTCCTTGGATGGAGGAATCGAAACAGACAGAGGACTTTCAAACAGCGTTGCGGAGTGAGGTGGTCGGCCTGTTCCAAAGGGGTACCGGCGACCGGGTTCAGCATGTTCAAGGGAATGGAATCCGGTTTCACCTCTCGCAGCGCCATGGCCAGGTCGACTAAGTCTTCATCGTGTTCGCCCATCCCCACGATACCGCCGGAACAGATCTCCAATCCGGCCGCCCGCGCGTTCTTGATCGTCGACAGGCGGTCTTGAAAGGTGTGGGTGGTGCAGATCGACGGGTGAAAAGCTTCGCTCGTGTTCAAGTTATGATTCACCCGATCAACGCCGGCGGCTTTGAGACGCTTCGCCTGCGGTTCGTCCATCAAACCGAGTGAGCAGCAAATCTGAATCGGAACCTCCTGCTTGATGGCGCGTACCGCTCCGGCAATCTCGTCGATTTCCCGATCCAGTGGGCTTCTCCCACTGATGACGATGCAATACCGCTGCGCTTTCGAGGCGGCGGCCCGGCGCGCTCCCTCGATCATCTGTTGCCGCGGCAACAGATTGTAGCGGTCGATCGGGGCCGTCGAAATAGCCGATTGTGAGCAGTAGTGGCAATCCTCCTGGCAGGCCCCGCTCTTGGCGTTCTGCAGCATCTGTAGCCGAACCGTACGGCCGAAGTATGTAGACCGAACGGCAAAGGCGGCATGGAGGAGGGGTAAGAGGTCGTGGTCAGGAGCTTGTAGCACGGCGAGCGATTCGGCGTGGGTGAGCGGTTCGTCGCGAAGGGCTTTCTGCGCAAACATCATGTAATCGGTCATCTCACATGTCCTTTGTCGACAGTGCGCGCGGCGGCAGTGTATTCCTGAAGCCGCCTGCTCCGCAGAGTATGCACGATGCCGGGGTGTCGGCGCTATCGAAGGGGAAACCTACACGGTTTCAAACGGAGAAGCAATGCCTTGATAGGGGATGACGCGCGAGGCCGGAGGTGCTCCATCCGTGCTGACGGCCAGCTGACTGGTTTCGAGCCAGGGGAGTGCGGTGAGCGTGTTCCACCGAGCGCAGCGTCGGCAACGGCCGGACCATTCCGTTGATTCTTGCTGACACTGCGTGC
>JABMDG010000346.1 GCA_015904045.1 Nitrospira sp. | reverse complement strand
CGCGGAAATGCCTCCGATCGACAGACTGCTGTCATCACCGTTTCGCCGATAGTCGTAGAGCGGGGCAAAGAACCCTCTCGCGTGGTTGGGTCCCTGGCTGTGTCGTATCCAACTGACCGGGATCATCGGGTCGAGTCCGAGAATGCCGAGGTCCCACCTTCCTGCTTGGTCGGATGTCACGCTCGCGATCGGGAACAGGCTGGTCTGGCTCTTTGTCGGTGAGCTGGTTTGCCAGAAAAGCCAGAATGCCGTGAGCGATTGTTCATCCAGTTGGTGATCCTTCGAGTAGCTGTAGATCGGAAAAAGGCGATGACGCAGCATGAGCGGCGTAGTTGAAGCCTGGTATAGGGAGAGGGCCGGGAGCCCCAACACTGACGTTCCCGTGCTGTCCCCATTTCGGTGGTATCCATACAGTGGGATGAAATGATGGGAACTTGTTGCGGGAGTCGCGTGGTAACGGAAGAGGCTGACCGGTTCCCACCCAACGACGTTGACCGTGGTGGTGTCCGATGCCGTATCGTGACTGCGCCGGTAGATGGGGAAGAGGCGCTCGCTGGTCATCACCGATGAGCTGGTCCGTTCGTACAGCGCCCAGGCGGGTGCGTCCGCAATAGGCGGAAGTCCGAGAATCGACAAGCGGGAGTTCCCGTCTGCCTCTGTCCGGAGGCCGTAGAGCGGCAGCAGGTGAGTCGCAGTGTCTTGCTCGGATTTCCGGAGATAGTAGAGAGCTGTTGCGTCCATGCCGAGGAGGCTGAGGCTCCAGGCATCGTGTTCTCGCGCCGCCGCATAGTCCCACATCGGCAACAGTCGATCGGCTACTCGGGTGGGAGTGGAGAGGTGACGATAGAGCAGTAGCGCGTCATATTCCGTCTCATCCGATACCAGATCATGACTGTACCGGTAGAGCGGAAATAGACGGTGACGGACCAGCGACGGGCTGGATTCCTGCCGGAACAATGCCGCTTCTGAGAAGCCGAGCAAGGAGAGAGAACTCGACTCCCCGCGGTGAAAATAATCGTGGACCAGTAGCAGCCGGTCTTCGGTGAGCTCTTCCTGGCTACGATGCAGGTAGAGGGAGGCTCGGCGTCGGCCAACGAGCGAGAAGAACAGAGAGCCGTCTCCGCCCCGCTCGTAGCCATACAAGCCAAGCAAGTGATGTTGTGCGTGGACCGGGCTATCGTCATACCGAAACCACGATGCGACTCCGTATCCGGCAAAATCGAATTCATGAGTCTGCGCCGCCGCATCGCGCCGATATCGGTACAGAGGGAAGAGGCGGTCGAACGATCCGGACGGGGAAGACTGATGCCGATGGAGGAGCAGGGTATCCACCGTGCTGGAGCCGTCGTTATCCGATGCATAACGATAGATCGGAAAAAGTCGATGTGTGGATCCATCTGGCGATGCCGTGGATTCAAAGAGCGAGAAGGCAGGTGTTCCGTACGTTCCCTTGAAGGGCGGTAGCCCCAGCAGCGCCAGCCGGCTGGTCTGCTGCACCGTATCGACATCGGACCCGTAGAAGGGAAATAAGAAGTGGTAGTGGCGCGTCTCGCTGTTGGACGAGCCATAGAAGGGAAGCAGGTAACGATAGGATGTGCCGCCGATACGGTCTTCGCCGGACCAATAGATCGGTGCCATCCGTGTATGTGACGACTCGTGATCGGCACGATGATGGACCAACGGGAAGAGGAGATCCCATTCTAAGAGATCACGGCGCGTATCGCTGGTGCTGATGAAAACAGGCCCCAGAAGGTAATTGCGCGCATAGTAGTCGCCGATGCGTTGGCGGCTGACGAACGGGAACAGATGCCGCCACGATACATCACCGTTTGTCGAGGAAAGGTACAGCGGGGCTGCGAAGGTCCAGTCATGCCCGGGCCGTTCTGAATGCCAGTAAAAGGGGACCACATGTATCCATGTGGAGTCAGTGTGGTGTTCATAGGTGCCGAGCGGCCACAGAAAACTTCGGCGCAAGAGATCCCGTGTCGGATCTTCTTCCATGGAGTAGAACGGGCGGACGGCCATTCGAGAGTAGCTGCCTCGTTCTTCGGCAGAATAGAGCCACAACAGCCCGTCAATTGATCGGCCTTGCGCGGACTGTTCCGTGCACCAGAGCAGCCCGATGCAATGGCGGTGACTCTCCTGTTGGACTGGTTCCCCTTCCGCAAAGCCCGCCATTGGAACGAGCAGGCCGGATAGCAACAAGAGTCCTCCGAATATCCAGCGATGGCGATTGTTCATCATGGCGGCGCTCCTTCGTGAGATGAGTTGATGATGCCTGGTCAGAGAGCAATGGATGTGCCGCAACCTCGCTACGAGAATGCAGCCCACGAAATCGTGCGTAGGGCGTGCAGATTCAGCGGATCATGTGTTCCCTAGCACGTGGATCGTTTTCAGGGGCAACTGGCTGGCCTGCGGCGACTATGAACGGTGGTTCAGGGCATCTGAACGGCTGTGCGTGGCAGGGTGCGGAAAGGAGGCTACTCGATGTCGGGGTTCAAACCAGAAAGAGCGGAGGGGGAAATGTGGATCTTCAGAAATCCTGGTCGTCCACCTCGCCCCCTCCGTCAATCTGGGGATGTCTCTATTTGCTTATTCAGGACGTATGCGCACTGCTGTTCCGGAAGCGGCGCAGAAACGCTCTGAGAAACCGCCTCCAGCGAACGTCAGTGTTTCTTTCACCGGCGGGATGGCGGCACTGATGATCAACACCGACCCCTGGGCATCGATCTGGCCCGTCATCTTCGGGCCGGTGAGCGTGTACGACTGATCCGTCGCGGTGAAGGTTCCCTCTTGAGTGAAACTCCCGTTCGGCTTCACCGTATAGGTCAGGTCACCCGTCTCCTCGAATGAAA
>JABMDG010000345.1 GCA_015904045.1 Nitrospira sp. | reverse complement strand
TGCCGATCTGGTGCATGGCGCCACTGACGATCTTCCAGTCAATCGGATTCACCGATGCCGCGGCAATGTCGATCATGAAGAAACAGGGTATCCGGCATCTGCCCGTTACTGCTGATGGCACCATCATTGGCGTCCTGTCCGTGGCGGATCTACTCCGCGCATTCGAGGACCAGAATTCTGCCTGATACACTGCCGAACTAGCCCCCCAGCTTTATCTGAACTCATCGTGTACGAATCAGTCCGTTCTGTTCTGGTTTCCCTTCTGTCTGACCTTATTATGCCTCGTAAGTTGTTGAAATAGTGCGGTTGTGGCGAAATTTGTCAAGGCGTCGTTCTTGCTCGTACAGGACCCGGCACTCAAAGCGTCTGGATGACTTGAGAACGGAGGATCTGAGATGCACTCACAAATGGCGACCAAGGCATGTTACGAGCGCGGGCTTCTGATGAAGCAAATGCGCATGTTCCAATCAGCGATCGAGAATTTTCAAAAAGCCGCGCTGAGCCCGTCGTATACCGGAAAAGCACATGTACAGATTGCCCTCTGCCTAAAGGCGGGGGGGCACCATGAAGAGGCGATTACGGCATTCCGCAAAGCCGCCGCCGATCCTGCGTTATCGCCGGAGGAACGACGGCACATTTTCTATCATTTGGGCCGGACGCTGGAATTGTTAGGGCGGTATGCGGAAAGTCTGGAGGCATACGGTCGAGTGAGAAAAGAGGATCCCGGGTTCCAGGATGTGGCACGGAGGATCAAACACTTGAGTTCGGGCAAGCGCGGCCCGGTTCCCCAGTCTTCGGGTTCGTGGCAGGCCTGGATGACCGCAACGCTGAAACCTCAGATGGCGGCCCTCCTTGAACAGACGGGACAATGGTGGAGCGGACAAACTGAAAGCGCAAAGAACGATCGGAGACAACGGACCGATCACGCGGCTGTCCGCAGCTCCATGCAGGCCTGTGCTCGGCCAGGGGGCCCTGCGAGTGGTCGGGTTCAACCAACGTTCAGAAAACAGACGGTCGAGCACCGTCGACATGTTCGTGTGCCGGTTCGGCTGGATAGCTACTTTACGGTGAAAGGTCGGACAGTGGGTGGCAAAGGAGAACTGCGGGACTTGTCTCCGTGGGGGTGTCGTGTGGCGAGCAGCGCCGCGTTTCCCGTCGGTGCGGATTTGCAGTGTTGCATCTTCCCGCAGAATTCCACCACAGCCTTCGTCATCGAAGGGGCAACGGTGCGATGGATCGGTCCCAAGGAATTCGGGGTGTCCTTTACCAGCGTGCGCCCGATCGTACAACAGCAGATTGCGCAACTATGCCAGGCCCAAGCAGCCTGAACAGGCGGTACACTTGCCGGCCCAGGAAGTCAGGGGGAGCCGCTTTTCGGAGCGGGAGTAGCTCTTGCCGAGTACGCTCGCACCGGGGTGACCGTCAGTTGAGGAAGAAAATTTCCCGTTTGATCCTCCCGATCGGCTACACTGCGTGTCACCGATCATGCCGCCGATCCTGTTGCTCAGTTGCGAGGCCTTGGGGAAAAGCTACGGGGTGAAACCCTTGTTCACCGACCTGTCGCTCGGACTGTGCGAGGGCGATCATGTCGGACTCATTGGCCCCAATGGCTCCGGAAAATCCACATTGCTCAAGATCCTGGCGGGCCTCGACGAACCGGACGAGGGCACCAGGGCCGTTCGGCGGCAGATCCGCATCGGGTATGTGCCGCAAGAACCCTTGTTTGACCAGCGGCACTCGGTTGAAGAGGCGCTGGCCCAAGTTCTACTGGACGAGGGGCTGGACCCGCATGAGCAAGGCGGGCAAATCGCCAAAGCGCTCAGCCTCGGAGCGTTTGCCCGTGCCGACCAGACAGTGGCGACCCTGTCGGGCGGCTGGAAGAAACGGCTGGCGATCGCACGATCGCTGATGCTGGAACCGGATATCCTGCTTCTAGACGAACCGACCAACCATCTCGACGTCGAAGGTATCCTCTGGCTCGAAGGTCTACTGAAAGCCGAACCTCACGCATTTATTGTCATCAGCCACGACCGGCGATTCTTGGAGTCGGTCACCACGCGAATCTGGGAATTGAACCGCCAATACCCCAACGGCGTCTTCCAAGCCAACGGCCGGTACAGCGAGTTTCTCGAACAGCGTGATGCCGCGTGGCAGGCGCAGGCCGACTATCAGGCCTCACTCGCCAATCGGGTACGGCGGGAGGTCGAATGGCTTCGGCGTGGCCCCAAAGCCAGAACCACGAAGGCCAAGGCGAGGATCGATTCGGCAGGGAGGCTCATCGATGAGCTGCGCGAGATCGAGTCGCGACAGCAGACCACGTCGGCGGGCATTGACTTCACGGCCTCTGGGAGGAAATCAAAACAACTGTTGGTTGCGAAAGGCATGGGGAAATCACTTGGCGGGACACCGATCGTGACGAATCTCGATCTCATGGTAGGGCCTGGCGAACGGATTGGTCTGCTGGGCCCGAATGGCAGCGGAAAATCCACGCTTCTGAAACTCTTGGCTGGGACGTTGGAGCTGGATTGCGGCACACTTACCCGAGCCGATGGGTTACGGGTGGTGGCCTTCGAACAACATCGAGAATCGTTGGACCAGCAGGCCTCGTTGCGGCGAGCCTTCGCGCCGGCCGGCGGCGATACGGTCGTCTATCGAGACCGGTCCGTTCATCTTGTCTCGTGGGCCAAGCGGTTCCTCTTCAAACCGGAGCAACTGGATCTGCCGGTTTCACGCCTCTCCGGGGGCGAGCAGGCCCGGCTGCTGATTGCCAGGCTGATGCTTCAGCCGGCGGATCTCTTGATCCTGGACGAGCCGACGAACGATCTGGACATTCCGACCCTCGATGTGCTGGAAGAGAGCCTG
Source organism: Nitrospira sp. (assembly GCA_015904045.1). The sequence continues at coordinate 4,638 of JABMDG010000345.1, read as the reverse complement.
GTGGAATTTCCCGGAGCGCTCGTGCTGGTCACGCACGACCGCTGGCTCTTGGACCGCGTCTCGACCAAACTGCTGGCGCTGGACGGTACCGGCCATGCCGAGTGGTTTGCCGACTACGCCCAATGGGAGGCGGCGCAGGAGCGAAAGGCGGCGGAGGACAAACGGACGCAGGGTTCAAAAGAGAGCACCATGCCGACGGGGTCGTCTAAGCGAAAAGGCCTGTCGTATAAGGAGCAAAAAGAATGGGATCAGATCGAGGCCGCAATCCTGAACGCCGAAAAACGGGTCACCGCCTGCCAAGCTGCCGCGAACGATCCAGCCATCGCCTCATCCGCCGCTGAGCTCCAAGAGCGGTATGCCGCATTTCTTGCCGCCCAGGTTGATGTCGAACGGCTCTACGCTCGCTGGGCCGAGCTGGACGAAAAGCGCGCCCAAGTGATCAGCCGCACACAGTAACGCCTGCCTGAATTCACCCGAGCGCCCCTGTCAGGTATCGGATTGGCATGGCCGAGGAGAGGCCAGTACTCTCGACAGCGGTCGCGCTACAGTTTTGCCCGTGGTGACCGATAGAGGCAGTGGAGGGCTAGCTAAAACGCAAGCACAACTTGGGAGGCTGATTCCCCATGCCATCGGCGCACGAACTGGTCCAGTCCTGCAGCTCGACTTTTACATTGCCGGATGTATATTTTCGTGTTCGAGACGTGGTGGACAACCACGACTCAACCATGGACGATCTTGCTGATGCCGTCAAGTTGGATCCGGGCATCTCGGCCAGATTGCTCCGTATCGTCAACAGTCCCATGTATGGGTTCGCCAAACAGGTCGATACGATCACGCGTGCCGTCAATCTTCTCGGCATGCAGCCGGTCAACGATCTCGTCACGGCGACCACCGTCGGCCGGACCTTCTCTGGCATGACCATGCAACTCATGGACATGCCCACGTTCTGGCGAAACAGTGTGCTCTGTGCCTTGCTGGCCGGAAGGATCGCGAGATCGTGTGGTATCGAGGACGGCGAGCGCTTCTTCATTGAAGGCCTCCTGCGCGACATCGGCCATTTGGTGCTCTATCAGACCGTTCCGAAAAGAGCCCAGTCTGCGCTTGTCGAAGCGGGATATCTCAATGCCCCTCTTGCTGAGGTTGAGCAGGCCAGTATCGGATGCGACTTTGCTGAGGTAGGCGCCGAGTTGATCCACTCCTGGGGTATGCCAGAGCAGATTGAACAGGCAGTCCGGTACCAACTGCGCCCAGGCGAAGCCGGAGCATTCACTCTCCACGCGTCCATCGTCCATCTGGCCGGCGTCGTCGCTGATCACGAAGCACTCGATTCGACCGGTATCCCGGAGGGCCTGTCGTTCGACCCCCATGCCGTCACCGCCACACAGTTTGTCCAGACCGATCTTCCGGCTGTGCTCTCCGAGGTGCGTGCCCAGCTGCAAGACACCCTGACACTGATCTATCCCCACGCGATGGCTGCGTAGCCATTCAGAACATCATCTGAGACAGACGCATGCGTGCGACTCCCTGGTCGCGATTTCGTCGCCGCCGTCGGTGAGAAGAGGAGGCTTGCCGAGTCAGTGCGCGGGCCGCTTTGGGAATGCAGCGGACGGTCTTGTCCCATCCGTAGAATCCTGCTGTTCGGGAGAGATCACTATAGGATGCCGGCCAGTCGATTCAGCCCTAATGTCGTTTGCAGGAAGAATAACTGAAAGACCTGGTAGTCCTGAGCACCCACCGGCTGACCACTCACTCCCCGATCGCAATAGACGAGTCCGATGGGCTTGACGCCAACTCGCAATGACGCGAGGATCGCCGACGTCGGATTCCAGATCGCGGTAAACTCCGGTTTGATGGTTTCAGCCATGAGGCCAGAAAAATCAGGGACATGGAGTGGATCGGTCCGTTTGAGTACCGTGAGAAAAAACTGGTGCTCTCGACTGAGTGAACCTGAGATGGCTTGGAGAAACGGTGCAAGTGGAGCCGCGCCAAGTACGAGCCGTCCGATCAGGAGATCACTATCGTTGGAGTTTAGAATGGACAAGCCGACCCGCTCAAAACCAGCGTCCCTGTGCAAGGATGTGGCAAAGGTTCTCAGCAGGCTGTTGAGATCCTTGGCTTCCTGCACCGAGTCCTGAAAGGCTTGGAGTGTTTCGAGGGGTTTCATTCGAATAGGCGCTGCCGGCGTGTCTTCTGGGACAGCACACTCATGTGGCGCGCGCGACTGTTGCTTGCTGCCTGTTTGGTTGGGGGGCAGGGGTGTGATCGGCTCGATCGTGTCGTGCTCGGTTGACGGAACCATGGCTTCGTCGGAGGTGTCGAGCGCCAACCCCATTGATCGAACGAGTTGGCGTCCCCGGTCCATGGCACGAATCATCACATCCCCGAAGAGGCCCTGAGCCAACCCGCTTCCCGATAACAGCGTCTTTTTGGATTCTCCAATGGCAGTCAGGGAGGCAGCGCTTATTGTGACGTGGACCAGTCGGGTGGAACCGAGAATAATACCCCGGTAAGTCTGGAAGTCGCTTTGCCAACGGCCTTGCGGTAATTCCCCTGGACTCCCAAAGACCCTGATCAGATCATGCGGCAATTTCCACATTTGGGCCAAGGCCTGGGCCAGAGTTAGCCGAGGCACGCCGATGAGGCGAATTTCCTCAAGTAGGGAGTCCTCCGGGCGTGTGGTTTTCCGGGCACTGGCTTGGAGGGCAAGAAAGAGATCAGGATCTTGGTAGGCAATGGCCAAGTCTCCGATCGAGTACAACAGCGTGGCGGTAAACAATTGACCCGGCTGAGGATGGTCCATGGCTGTGGCCAGTTCGCTCGCACAGGTTGCGGAGATGAGAGACTTGGCGATGAGGGTTTGGAACTCTTTCTGGCGAATCGGCCAATGTTGCAACTGTTCGACCAGATGCGCGGCAGCCACGAGGGATCGAATAGTATCGAGCCCAAGCCAGCTGACAGCATGAGATACCGAGACGATCGTTTGTTGGGGGCTATAGGCGATGCAGTTCGCCACTTGCAGCACTTTGCACGTCAACCCATGATCTCGGCTGATCACCTGGGCCAGCTTCGCGGGGCTGGCATGAGGACCCATGTCGTTCAGGATGTGCTGGCAGGTGGACTGTAAGATGGGTAGGCACCGGCTTGATTCATCGAAGAGCGGTTGGAGGTTCCGGTGGAGACGCGAGCGGATGGAGCCGAGCAAGACCGATTCTGTAGCAGTGTCCGACGCAGACATAGGGGTATCCTGATATGAGAGCAGAATCTCTATCGGTGAGAACCCGATTGATCTTGAGTGTCAGCCGGCTATGGGGCGGTGATTGGCGGCGAATACAGAATGAGGGAAACAGACGGCCAGCTCGTTGGGGACCAGTTGTGAAGGACGCCTCCTGACCCCCGTTGATCGCGACGATTGACGAAAGCGCCGCTCGAACTCGTCATGAAAAGATTGTCGGAGAGCCAAAACGCCGAAGAGAGGTGAAGACAATTGGCGCATTACTGATTTCGGCCCACGACAGTATCGCCATCTCTGGCTCTGCCCCGAGAAGAGATTGGAGTAGCATGAAGACACCGAAGACAAGGGCAATGATGCCGGGCCAGATCATCGAGAGAGCACCGAGAACGAATAGAACCGTCATGGCCTCTAAAGCATGCTGGCCAAACTGGCTTCTGGTTGTAGTCATAGGGCCCTCCACAGTCTGCTCTTCACCAAACACATGAATGACGTTGAAGAAGATTGATCGCATGATACCGCCAAAGGGGGCCTAATTAGCAACCGGGCATGGGACCTAGAAGCAGTGGGCATGAGACCTAATAGCAACCGGGCAGACTCCCTGCCAAGGGTTGGCCTGTTAGCGGTATGTCACAGTGGCAGAGTGTGAGGTCAGCGCGTGATAATTTGAAAGGTGATCCCCGCCCGCCGCAAGTACTGACCCAAGCCCGCGAGCGATTCCGCGCAACTAGCCCTCGTTTTCTGATCTTGAATCGCGTGAGTCGGTAAGCCCGAGTAGCAACAACGATCGCAGCCGCGCACCTAACCAAAAAATGCTGTTGCGGAAGTCCTGCGGACGCGGCTATCGGGAATGCATGAGCGTAGCGGATCTCATGACGGTCGCCGCTAAGCTCTCAAACGAACAGTCCGGTGGCGGAGCAGGTGTCCAGACCTCGTAATCAAACCCTCGGCGGCGCAAACGGATCGCGCCCTGCCGGCTCAGCGTATCCACCCCCAAGAACACTTGGTTCCGGGTCGAGCCTGGAAGACAGGACGGAAGCTGTTCAAGCAAGATGCGTCCTTGCTCGTGAACGATGGCCAAGATTCTCGCCTCCGTATGTGCTGCGGCGGTAGTCATGTGCGACCTCTCTCGTTGGTGTGTGCCATGTAAGAATAGGCGGACTGATTCATCTGCGTGGGGCTCCATCGGACGACCATCACGCGAACAATTCCCAGAATGAGCAGCATGCCGCCGAGCGCCGACAGCGCCTGCCAATCTCCGCCCTTGAACCATTGAGAAATCACCTCCGTCAGCATGACCACAAGGATCGTGTCGACGATGAACGTCACCTTGACACGGCCTTCGCTGAAATAGGTCACCGTCGTTTTGAACACTTCGACGAGCGCCAGCAGCATGAGCATGTCGATGA
>JABMDG010000344.1 GCA_015904045.1 Nitrospira sp. | reverse complement strand
ACATTGAAAAAGCCATGAAACTGAAGGGACAGATCAAGAGTGCGATGGTCTATCCGGCGGCCATCCTTGGGATTGCCGGCATCGTCATCACAGTCCTCATGATCTGGGTCATTCCGGTCTTCGAGAAGATGTTCATGGAAATGTCCGGTGGAAAGGTGGGGCTCCCCGCTCCGACGCAGCTTGTGATCGACATGAGCAATTTTGCGCAATCCTATTGGTACATCATCCTGGGTGTCATCATTGGAATTGTGACCGGGGTAAAAAAGTACTACAAGACTCAGCAAGGGCGATTGGCCATCGATAAGCTGTTGTTGAAGACGCCGATCTTTGGTGAATTGATTCGGAAGGCTTCCGTGGCCAAGTTCAGCAGGACTCTTGGAACCTTGTTGTCCAGCGGAGTGCCCTTACTGGAGGCATTGACCATCTGTGCGAAGACAGCGGGAAACAAGGTAGTGGAAGGTGCGTTGCTCGATGCCAAGGTGAGTATCAGTGGAGGGAAGACGATTTCCGACCCGTTAGCGAAGAGCGGAACCTTTCCTAAGATGGTGACGCACATGATTGCCGTGGGTGAATCGACGGGCGCGCTCGACAACATGTTGGGCAAGATTGCGGATTTCTACGAAGATGAAGTCGATGAGGCGGTCACGAACCTGACCACGATGCTCGAGCCGATGATGATGGTGTTCCTAGGAATTACAGTCGGATTCATCGTGGTCGCGATGTATTTGCCGATCTTCACGATGGCGGGAGCCATCCAATAAACGATCGCATCCGGAAAGGAGGCGCTCCTCGGTATGGCGTAACCCCCTTCCCTTCCTGCGGTCCGGCGAGGTCAACGGCATGGGCGATATCAAGACCAGGATTTACTGGTTGATGGGGCTGCGTGTCGTCGTCGTGACCCTTCTCCTAGGGCTCTCCCTCACTTTTCAGGTCACCAAGGGCGAACGGGTCGAAACCTTCTACGCGCTGATCGTCTTTACCTATGGGGTCACGATTCTGTATGCCGTCGTGCTTCGGCGCCTTTCGAGCCCCGAGGCCCTGGCCCGGTTTTCATGGGTTCAAATTGCGGTCGACTTCTTGCTCGAAACGGTCTTGATCGCCCGAACGGGAGGCATCGAAAGCCCGTTCGCCGTGCTCTATGTCATCAGCGTCACGCTGGCGAGTCTCGTGCCGCGCCGCCGGGTTGGGCTTCTCACCGCCTCCCTCTGCATCATTCTGTTCGGCGTGCTGACCAACGTGCAACTCTATGGGCTGGCCGAGGCATGGGGGTGGTTGCCGCAGACTCGGCTCAGTGCTGCTGAGTCGCTCCAGGCGTTCGGCGTCTATGGAGTGGCGTTTCTGGTCGTCGGCTTTCTCAGCGGGGCCTTGGCGGACCAGCTTCAGTATGCGGATCAGTCGCTGCGTGAAAAAGAACAGGGGTTGAGCCGGCTGAGAGCCTTCCATGAAAATATTGTCCATAGCATCAGCAGCGGCGTGTTCACGGCGGACGAACACGGAGGGATTACGTCGTTCAACCCCGCGGCGCAGGAGGCCACCGGCTACAGCTTTGAAGAAGTGCATGGGCGCTCCTGGCGGGACGTGTTCAATTGGCACCCAGGACAAGAAGCAGAGGAGCATCTGCAGACGGCGTCTGCCAACTCCCGGTTCGAGGTCGAGTGCAAAAAAGCCGACGGCAATCGTTTGATCCTCGGGATGACCTTGGCGCCCCTGCACGAGCAAGGAGAGGAGACCGGATTGGTCGGTGTGTTCAAGGATCTGACCCGACTGCGGGATCTCGAAGAAGAAATGAAACGAAAGGAATGGTTGGCTAGCCTCGGGGAAATGTCGGCGGGCATGGCGCATGAAATCCGAAATCCGCTGGGGGCTCTCGCGGGTGCTATGCAGATGCTTCGCGGGGATCTGGGAACGGACGATACTAATCGGCGCCTCATGGACATCGCGATTCGGGAAGCAGCCAGGCTGGATACCATCATCACGGAGTTCCTCCAGTACGCTCGGCCGCCGGCGTTGAATCTGGCCGAGTTCGATTTGAACAAAGTCCTTGCCGAGACTCTCAATCTGGTAGAACATGAAGCACGGGCCAGGCCGAACATCACGATTGTGACCGCGCTGGCCCCTGAGGCATTGATCGGGCAGGTCGATCAAAACCAAATGAAGCAAGTCTTTTGGAATCTGGCCATCAATGCCTTCGATGCGATGCCGCACGGAGGGCAGCTTGAAATCGCGACCAGGCCGCGGGAAATCGATGCCGGTGGGCGCAAAGCCAACGTGGCCGAAGTCGTGTTCAAAGATACCGGAGAAGGTATTCCCAAGAAGAATCTCGATAAGATTTTCTTGCCCTTCTTCACCACGAAAACGCATGGATCGGGGCTAGGGCTGGCGGCCGTGCATCGAATCGTCGATTTGCACGGGGGATGGATCAAGGTAGATAGTCGGGAGGGGGAAGGAACGCAATTTGTCGTGTGCCTGCCGCGTTCGGCGGAGGCCGGGGTACGGCTGTGGCACGAAGGTAGGGAACCGTGGAAAAGATCTTAGTCGTCGATGACGAACCGAGTTTGCGGGACGTGTTGAGCATCATGCTCAAACGAACCGGATATGAGGTCACCAGTGTGGCTGACGGCGAGGAAGCCGTCGAGCTCTTGCACAAGGAAATATTTGATCTGGTCATCACCGATTTGCGAATGCCGAAGGTCAGCGGTATGGAAGTGCTCAAAGCGGTGAAGTCGGCCTCGCCGGAAACGGTGGTCTTGGTGATCACGGCATTCGCCAGCGCGGATTCCGCGGTCGAGGCGATGAAACAGGGCGCGTACGATTATTTGACCAAGCCGTTCCAAGTCGACGAGGTGCAACTGATTATCCGCAACGCGCTCGAAAAGCGGCGCTTGACGACCGAGAACATCCTTCTCAAGCGGGAGATGGCCAGCCAGTCGTCGTTTGCCCAGTTGGTCGGCCAAAGCGACGCCATGCAGAAGGTGTTCGAGATCGTTCGGAAAGTGGCCGACTCGAAGAGCAATGTGCTGATTTGCGGGGAAAGCGGAACCGGAAAGGAATTGGTGGCCCGGGCGATCCATTACAACAGTGGCAGGAGCACCATGCCGTTTGTGGCCGTCAATTGCAGCGCGGTGCCCGAAACGCTGCTGGAAAGCGAGCTGTTCGGCCATATGAAGGGATCGTTTACCGGTGCCATCTCGAACAAGGCAGGGTTATTCGAGGTGGCGGACGGCGGTACTATTTTCCTGGACGAGATCGGCGATACGACACCCACAATCCAAGTAAAACTCTTGCGGGTGATTCAGGAACGTGAATTTCGCCGGGTGGGGGGCAGTCAGGATGTCAAAGTCGACGTACGGATTGTGGCGGCGACGAACAAGGATCTTGAAAAAGCAGTCGCTGACGGCTCGTTCCGCGAAGATCTCTACTATCGATTGGACGTCATTCCGATTCGGCTTCCGCCGTTGCGGCTCCGGAGCGGGGATATCCCTTTGCTGGTGAGCCATTTTCTGGAGCGGTTTTCCAAAGAGAGCGGGAAGCCGGTGCCGGTGTTGAGCTCTGACGCCATGCATGTTCTGCTGGCGCATGAATGGCGGGGTAATGTCCGCGAGTTGGAGAACTTGATCGAACGAGTCGTCGCGTTCTCAACGGGAGGGACGGTCACCGACACGGAAGTGCAGGGATGGCTGCATCGTACGATATCGCCGCAACAGCAGCAGGCGGGGGTTCCGGTCGACCTGACGGACGAGGGCGTGGATCTCGAAGGGCTCGTCAATGGAATCGAAAAAGACCTCTTGCTCAAGGCGCTTGAGCGGTCGAAATGGGTCAAGAAGAAAGCCGCGCGGCTGCTTCGGCTGAACACCAGGTCGTTCCGGTATCGACTCGAGAAGTATGCTATAAAAGGAGGCCGTGACTAATCGCGAACGCCATTCATCTATTTTGCCCGCCTCAGCGATCATTGTTCGCGCCCCTGCCAAGACCAATCTGATACTTCGTGTCCTCGACCGTCGTGCCGATGGGTTCCATAATCTCTGGTCGGTCATGCAGACCGTAGGACTGGAAGATGACATCACCATCCGTCTGAACCAGGACCATGGCGACCTCAGGCTTCATTGTGATGTCGCTTCCCTGAGTACGGATCAGACCAACCTTGTGATTCGTGCCGCTGCAGCCGTTCTCCGGCGATGCGAACGGACCCTCGGGATGGATATTGCCCTCACCAAGCGCATTCCGATGGGGGCGGGGTTAGGTGGTGGGAGCAGTGATGCGGCGGCCACGATCATCGGGCTGAATCGGCTATTGAATCTGGGGTGGTCGGCAATGGAGATGGCACAGGTCGGCCAAGCCTTGGGGAGCGATGTGCCGTTCTTCTTTTTCGCTCCGTCTGCCGTTGTCACGGGCCGAGGCGAACATGTCAGCCCAGTCCGAATGAAGGGAAGTCGCTGGATCGTTCTCGTCAACCCAGGGTTTTCCGTGGAAACCAAATGGGCCTACCAGGAACTTTCCTCCTCGCGGACTCATGTCCCCGCACTGTCCGACCAGCAGGCCGCCCTGGACCGGGAACATGAAATGTCTTGGGAGCAGATTATGCAAGCCGCCGAAAATGACTTTGAAACGCCGGTCTTTGCCGCTCATCCGGACCTTCGAGCGATCAAACGCGACCTCGTAACGCAGGGTGCCGAAGCGGCGCTGCTCTCGGGAAGCGGCGCGACCGTCTTTGGAGTGTTCCGTGATGAAGCGCGTGCGAAGCAAGCCCATGCGTATTTTCAACCTAGACCGCGGTACAGGGTGTTCGTCGTTGCCACCGCCTCCGGGCCGCTGATCGCGAACCCCTGACATCCCCATAGGCGGGAGTTTGGTTGACAGGCGCGGGAGATTTCCGATACAGTCCACGGTCGGTTCCCTTCCTCTGTGCGTGTAGTGAGAGAGCATAGCGCGGACAAACGCGCTCTGCTGGCGTTCACCGAAGAAGAACCACGACCGTACTTCATTTATTGCCGTCGATTCGGACGACCAAAAAGGTTCAATGAACAGGGAATTGAAGATTTTCTCTGGGAACGCCAATCTTGCGCTTGCGCAAGAAATCTGCGCGTACCTGGGGCAGAAACTCGGGGAAGCCACCGTCTCGTCATTTAGCGATGGGGAGGTTCGAGTCAAGATTGACGAGAATGTCCGTGGCGCGGACGTCTTCGTCGTCCAATCCTGCTGCCAGCCGGTGAACGATTCGTTGATGGAATTGTTGATCATCATTGATGCGCTCAAACGGTCGTCGGCTAACCGCATTACCGCCGTCATTCCCTATTTTGGATATGCCCGCCAGGATCGGAAAGATCAGCCACGGGTGCCGATTACCGCCAAGCTGGTGGCTGATTTGATCACGACGGCCGGGGCGGACCGCGTGTTGACGATGGATCTCCATGCGGGGCAAATCCAGGGATTCTTCAACGTGCCAGTCGATCACCTCTACGCATTGCCGGTGTTGTTGGACTATGTCAAGAAACAGAAGATCAGTGACCTCGTCGTGGTATCGCCTGACGCCGGGGGGGTGGAGCGGGCCCGCGCGTTCGCCAAGCGGATTCAGGCCAACCTGGCTATTATCGACAAGCGGCGTGAGGGGCCAAATCAAGCCCAAATCATGAACATTATCGGTGATATCAAGGGCAAGAGCGTGTTGTTGCTTGATGACATGATCGATACAGCCGGCACGATCGTACAGGGGGCGCAGGCTTGCGTCGATCAAGGCGCGCGCGAAGTTTGGACGGCATGCACCCATGCGGTGTTATCGGGGCCTGCCCTGGAGCGGTTGCGGGAGTCTTGCGTTGCCCAGGTTGTTGCGACCAACACGATCCCGCTGCGTGGGAAAGAGCAGGCCTGCCCCAAATTGCGGCAATTGTCGGTGGCGCCTTTGCTGGGAGAGGCGATTAGACGCATTCACGAGGACGAGTCAGTCAGTTCATTATTCGCCTGATTTGCCCAGACTCTGACGACTGGGCCTGCGGCGGGAAGCGGGAGATGGAGGGGTATCATGAAGTTCGATTTAGCAGTGACGATGCGAGAGCAAGCCGGCAAGGGGGCCGCGCGGTCCATGCGCCGTGCGGGAAAAATTCCGGCCGTGCTCTATGGCCAGGGGGAGTGTTTGCTGCTGACCGTCAATCCGGATGAGTTGATCAAGATTTTAAAGTCTCATGCGGGCAGTTCCGCTTTGATTGCCCTGACTGTGGCGGGGGCGAAGTCTAAACCAAACCGCACGGCGCTTCTGCGCGACTATCAAGTCGATCCCGTCAGCGGCGCAGTGCTGCATGCGGACCTATTTGAAGTGTCCATGGACAAGCCCATTCGAGTCAAAGTGCCGATCCAGGTTGTCGGCAGTATTCCGCTAGGAGTGAAGGAAGGCGGTGTGTTGCATCATAACATGCGCGACTTGCACGTGGAATGTCTGCCGTCCGCGCTGCCCGACCATATCGAAGTCGATGCGTCGCCCTTGGCAATCGGCGCCGGCATTCATGTGAAGGAAATTGCGGCGCGCGAAGGGGTCCGCTTCTTGGACGATCCAGACCAGATGGTGGTCAGCGTTGCGGCGCCCATGTCCGACGCAAAGCTCGAGGCCTTGCTCACGAGCGGGGCCGGTGCGGTGGAACCGGAAGTCATAACCAAGGGTAAGGAAGTAGCCGGTGAGGGTGTGCCCGGTGCGGAACCGGCCAAGGCTGGAGCAGGAGCGGCGGCGGGTGACGCCAAGGCGGGCGAGAAGAAGGACGCCGGCAAGGATGCCGCGGCTCCCAAGGTCGAGAAGAAGGAAGCTGAAAAGAAGAAGTAATAGTGCGTCTCCTCGTCGGATTGGGCAATCCTGGAAACGCCTACGCCCAGACTCGCCACAATATCGGTATGTGGACCCTCGAGCGGGCAGCCGCTCGGTGGTCCATCCGTCTCGTGCGGCATGGTCTCGCTCACCGCGGTTACGGACGGCTGGGATCCGAGCTGATCGAACTTGCTGGGACGCTGGATTGGATGAATCTCAGCGGCCCTCCCCTCAAAGGCCTTCTTCGAGAATTCAAGCTCACAGCCGAGGATCTCATCGTCATCCATGACGATCTCGATCTGGACCTGGGCCGGTTGCGAATCAAGCTGGTCGGAGGGCACGGAGGACACAATGGGATCAAGTCGGTGATCGAGGCGTTGGGGACGCAGCAGTTCGTCCGAGTCAAGATCGGAATCGGTCGTCCGGCGCCTGGACAGAATTCCGCCGACTATGTGCTGGAGCAATTTACGCGTGACGAGATGGTGGTATTGGAACCTTCTCTGGAACGGGCAGTTGACGCGTTGGAATGTCTGATCCATCGGGGTGCTGCAGCCGCGATGAACCAGGTCGTGGCGCGCCGGGATGCGGTGGGTGACAACATTGCGCGCAGCGAGGCCAGCCTGGTTGCTCCCCTGAAGAATTAAGAGAGGAAGGAAAAGGACATGGGACTCTGTTGTGGCATGATCGGGCTGCCGAATGTCGGCAAGACGACGGTCTTCAATGCGTTGACAGGAGGCGGGGCATTGGCGGCGAACTATCCCTTTGCCACCGTCGATCCGAACACCGGCATCGCGCTCGTACCCGACCCGCGTCTTGTCACGCTCACCGACATCTTCAAGTCCAAGAAGACCACCTACAGCACGCTCGAAGTCCGGGACATCGCCGGCTTGGTCGAGGGCGCCAGTAAGGGCGAAGGGCTCGGCAATCAGTTCCTCGGGCACATCCGGGAAGTCGATGCCCTTCTGCATGTGGTTCGGTGTTTCCAAGGGACGGATGTGGTGCACGTCAGCGGTGGCGTGAATCCTCTCCGCGATATTGGTGTGATCGAAACGGAATTGATGCTTGCCGATCTGGAGACGCTCGACCGCCGCAAGCAGAAGACCGACAAGAAAGTCCGGGCGGGAGACAAAAAAGCGGCCTTCGAGGTTGAGTTCATGACGCGGCTGATCGGTCTGTTGGACAAGGGGGAGTGGCTGGGGAATCTTTCGTACACGCCGGAGGAACGGGTCATCTTGGATGAGTGCCAGCTGCTGGCCGCCAAACCCGTCCTGTTCGTGGCGAATGTCTCGGAAGGGAAACATGCCGACGAAGCGATGGTGCAAACGGTGCGAGACTTCGCCGATAAACGCGGTGCGCGTGTCGTGACGATCTGTGGGCAGCTGGAAGCGGAGCTGTCGTCGCTTCCTGAGTCCGAGCGGGCCGCCTTTCTGAGCGAAATGGGCTTGACGGAATCCGGCCTGGTGCGGCTCACGCGCGAAGCATACGCGCTGCTCAATCTCATCACCTTCTTCACTGCGGGGGAGATCGAATCCAGAGCCTGGCCCATCCCGCGGGGGACCAAGGCGCCGCAGGCGGCGGGCAAGATCCACTCGGACATGGAGCGGGGATTTATCCGGGCGGAGGTCTACCACTACGATGACTTGCTGGCATGCGGGTCGGAGGCCAAGGTAAAAGAGAAGGGGTTATTCCGTCTTGAAGGCAAGGATTATGTGGTGAAAGAAGCGGACATCGTGTATTTTCGATTCAATGTCTGAGTCGGTGACCGGCGGGGTCAGTCAGTGATTAAGGTCCTCCTCGTTGAAGCAAATGAAATCGATGCTCGCCAGGCGTGCTCCATGCTCGCCGAGGAGGATATCCAGGTTGTCCATGTCGAAAGGCTCAGCTCAGCCTTGCGTCGGCTGAACCGGGAGTCATTCGACGTCATTCTGCTCTATGGCGATCTAATCGATACGCATGGTCTGAATGTCCTGGACCTGCTCCAGGCCGCGTTGGCCCGGATGCCGATCGTCATGCTGACAGATCAGAAAGACGTCAAGAAAGAACGGCAGGCGATTCAACGGGGTATTCAGGACGTCATCATCAAGCGGCAGTGGACGGCAGACCAGCTGGTGCGATCAGTCCGGCATGCGGTCGACCGGAAACAAGCCGAACAACATCTCTCGTATCTGGCGCAATATGATCCCTTGACTGCGCTGGCCAACCGAGCGTTGTTCCGTGATCGATTGGTGCATGCGTTGGCGATTGCCAAGCGAAAAAAACAGGAGGTCGGGCTGGTGTTGCTGGGCCTCGATCAGTTTGCCTCTCTGGCTGTGACGATCGGATCAGATGGTTGTGACACGGTGCTCAAAGAGACGGCGGAGCGCCTGAAGAAATGTATGAGAGAGGTCGATACGGTGGCGCGCCTCGAAGGGGATGAATTTACGTGTCTGTTGGAAGGGATCAATTGCCGAGCCGATATGGATATCGTTGCCAAGCGTCTCCAGGACTCGATGGCGCGACCCTTTACGGTGCAGGACAACGAGGTAACGGTGACCGCCAGCATGGGGTTGGCCGTCTATCCGCTCGACGCCCAGCAAGCCGACGAATTACTGCAGCAGGCCCAGGCTGCCTTGAACGTCGTGCAGGAAGCCGGCGGCGCGAACTATCAATTCCCTGCGACACCGTGAGCGAGCCCCGTTCGTCGCGGATCCGCGCAGACAGCGCCTCGGCCGCCGTCGGCTCGCCGTGCACCAGATACGACATCGACGGCGGCCGCGAGAAACCTGACAACCAGCGCAGAATCTCACTCGCATCGGCGTGGGCGGACATCGAATTCAGCTTGACGACCCTGGCGGCGACGGGAACGTCGCGCCCTTTGATGCGCACCTGCGTCGCCCCTTCGATCAGATGGCGCCCGCGCGTGCCGGCGGCCTGGAAGCCGACGAAGAGCGCGGTGTTCTTCGGGCTCGGCAGCGTCGCGGCAAGATGGTGCAGAACACGACCTCCGGTCGCCATGCCGCTCGACGCGATGACGATCGCGGGCT
>JABMDG010000343.1 GCA_015904045.1 Nitrospira sp. | reverse complement strand
TCGATTTCCCACCAATAGAACCCCTGCCTGGTGGAGGCAGGGTAGTAGTGGTGATTGTTGTGCCAGCCTTCACCCATCGTGATGAGCGCCAGGATGAAATTGTTCCGACTGTCGTCGCCGGTTTGGTACCGCTGCGAGCCGTAGACGTGCGAGAGGGAATTAATCGTACAGGTCCCATGGATCAGGGCGACGGTGGAAACGAAGAATCCCCAGATCAGCATCTGCGGGCCGTTGGTGCCCAAACCAGGCGCGAAGGTTTCCAGCAGCTTCCCAAGCCCAAACATGCCGAATCCGGTGAGGGTGGGGACGAGAATATCAAACCGGTCCAAAAACCGGAGTTCCGGGTATTTGGCAAAATCCGCGATCGCTTTTAACCGCGGCGCGAAATGGGTCTGTGAGGTAAACCAGCCGATATGCGACCAGAGAAATCCCCCGTGGCGTGGTGAGTGGACGTCATCCGGTGTGTCGGACGCGATGTGGTGATGGCGATGATGGCCGGCCCACCACAAGGGGCCGCGTTGGGCGCAGGCGCCGCCGAGCAGCGCGAAGAGGAACTGCACGGTGCGGGAGGTCTTGAACGTGCGATGGGAAAAATACCGGTGATACCAGCCGGTGATGGCAAACATGCGGACGAAGTAGAAGGCGACGGCCACGGCCACGGCGGTCCAGCTCCAGCCGACCCACATGACGCCGAAGCACATCAGATGGACGGCGATGATGGGAATACAACGAAGCCAGTCCACACGCGGGACGCCACCGGTGTTCATGCGCTCCAAGCCCGCCCAGGAATCGAACCAGCGGAGGATCGTTAACCAGACCTCCTGCGATGCCGTCGATTGCGAATGACTGATCGAAGCCATACCGTTACCTCCACGTCGGCCAAGACCTGATTTATTGTACAGCAAGAAATCCGCTTGTCCACTATTAGCTCCCCGGGCGCCAATTTGACAGGCTCGGCCGCCCATCTCTAGAATGCCCATCCATGAACGATCGTTTTCTCAGAGCGTGCCGTCGCGAACCGGTCGACTGCACTCCGGTGTGGTTCATGCGCCAAGCGGGGCGCTACATGGCCGAGTACCGGACTCTGCGGGCCAAACATTCGATTCTCGAGATGTGCAAGACACCGGAGTTGGCCGCGCAGGTGACACTCCAGCCGATCGACCGATTTCCGCTCGATGCCGCGATCATTTTCGCTGACATTCTCCTCCCCCTGGAGCCCATGGGCCTCACGTTAGAATTTGCACAAGGCGAGGGGCCGGTCATCCACAATCCGGTCCGGGACCGTGCGGCGGTGGAGCGGCTGAAGGTCATTGATGGGGGTGAGCTTGACTATGTGGCCGAAGCAATCCGGCAAACCCGGCGCGCGCTCAATGGGCGCGTCCCGTTGATCGGCTTCGCGGGCGCCCCGTTCACGCTCGCCAGCTACGCAATCGAAGGCGGAGGGTCGCGCAACTATCTCCACACGAAACAGATGATGTATAGCGATCCCACGGCCTGGCATAAGCTCATGGATAAGTTCGCGCGGGTCATTACCGGGTATCTCAGGCGGCAAATCAAGGCAGGTGCTCAAGCCGTTCAGCTGTTTGACAGTTGGGTCGGGTGTCTCTCGGCCGGAGATTACGCGGAATATGTGATGCCGCACGTCCAGTTGATTTTCGAAGGGCTCAAGCGCGAAGGCGTTCCGCTGATTCATTTTGGCACCGGCACGACGGCCATTCTCCGGCAGATGCGCGAGGCGGGAGGGGACGTGATCGGAATTGACTGGCGGGTCCATCTGGATGAGGCCTGGACAATGGTCGGGCACGATCGCGCGGTGCAGGGCAACCTGGACCCGCTCGTGTTGTTCGCGCCAATCCATGAAATTGAGCGGCGGGTCGAGGACATTCTGAGACGAGCGGGAGGCCGCGCAGGCCATATCTTCAATCTTGGGCACGGGATTCTTCCCTCGACGCCGGTCGATCATGTCGCCGCGACGATCGACATGGTCCACAAACTCAGCCAACGTTAGGGAACGTGAAGCGTCATTCGTGAAGCGTATCTCGTCATGCAGGGTACTGGTTGCTGGTTCCGCGTTGCGTGAGACACGTTGCTCTAACGTCAAGCTCGAAGCGTGAAACTTTCAATCCAAAACTATTTTGGCTTCCTGCACTTTACGAGATACGAGATACGAGCGACGAGGAACGATGTCTGAACGAACGCGTCCTACCGCGGTTCTCCTGATGGCCATGGGCGGGCCGGACTGCCTGGAGAACGTCGAGCCTTTTTTGCTCGATGTGCGGGGCGGGCGTCCTACGCCGCCGGCTCTCGTCGAGGAGATTCGGGAACGCTATCGGGCCACGGGCGGGAAGTCTCCCGCGGTCGGCATCACACAGAGTCTGGCGAAAAAACTGGAACAACGGCTGAACGCATCGAGCCATGGCCGCTATCGTGTATACGTGGGCCTGCGGCATTGGCATCCGTTCATCAAGGAGACCTACGCCGAACTTCTGGCAGAACAGCCTGAACATATCATCGGTATCTGCATGGCGCCGCAACAGTCGTCGCTGAGTACCGGCGCCTACCGTAAGAAGGTTGAAGACGCGCGGTCGGCCTTTCAGAGCACGGTGCCGGTCACGTACGTCGGCGGGTGGAACCGGCATCCCAAACTGATTGCGGCGATCGTCAACAGTATCCGGCAGGCACTGTCGACATTTCCGGCCGAGGTGCGTCCGACCGTACCGGTCCTGTTTACGGCGCACAGTCTGCCGGAGCGAATCGTGGCGATGAAGGATCCCTATCCCGAAGAGGTCCGGGGAACGGTCGAAGCCGTAACGGCCTGTTTGGGAACCCAGCCGACGGTTTTTGCCTATCAGAGCCAAGGGCGATCCAATGAGCCCTGGTTGGGGCCGACCGTCGAGGCGACGCTCGACACCCTGCATCAGTCGGGACATCGGCATGTGCTGGTGGCTCCCATCGGATTTATCTGCGACCATGTGGAAACCCTGTACGATATCGACATTGAGTTAAAGCAATTGGCCTCCGGCAAGGGTATGCAGCTTGAGCGGATCGCCATGTTGAACGACCAGCCGGCTCTGGTCGACACCTTGCTCGATATCCTGGCCGCCCACGAATCGTCACTCTGCCTTCCATCGTGAGCCGTCCCCGCACAGTCGTCATCGTCGGCGGTGGCATTTCCGGTCTGGCGACAGCTTTTGCCTTGCAAGAAAAAGCCGTGGCAAAGGGACTTGCTCTCCAATGCACGGTGCTCGAAGCCGACTCCGCTTGGGGCGGAAAGATCGTCACGCATCGAATCGGCGATCTGGTCACCGAGGCCGGTCCCGATTCCTTTCTTTCCCAAAAACAAGCCGGCCTCGAACTGTGCGAGAAGTTGGGGCTCACCGATCAACTGATTAATACGAATGAAACGGGCAAGAAAGCGTTCGTGCTACACGGCGGGCGGCTCCACGAATTGCCCGAGGGGCTTGTGTCCTTCGTGCCGAAACAGCTGGGGCCCTTTCTCCGCAGCGGATTGCTCAGTTGGACGGGTCTCGTGCGGATGGGGATGGACGTGCTGATCCCCCGCGGGCCGTCGGATGGCGATGAGTCGTTGGCTTCCTTCTTCCGCCGGCGATTCGGCGCGCAAGCCTTCGAGCGTGTGCTGGAACCGCTGATGGCGGGGATCTACGCCGGCGATGCTGAACAATTGAGCCTCAAGGCCACCTTTCCACGATTTTTCGAACTGGAACAGCGTCACGGCAGCATCATTCGAGGAATGACGGCCGAGAAAAAGCAGGCGCCGCCGCTCTCCCGGAACGGGCCCAGACGGACGATGTTCGTCAGTCTCAAAAACGGCCTCAGTGATCTGGTGACATCGCTAAGAGCGCGGTTGGAGCAGCAAGGGGTGGAGTGCCGATTAGCCTGTCGCGTCGAGGCGTTGCGGGTGAGGTCGCATCAGCCGGGCCGATGGATGTACGACCTCATTCTCGAGGACGGATCATCGTGTTCTGCAGAAGCTGTTGTCTTGGCGACGCCGGCCTATGTCTCGGCGGACCTCTTACGGCCGCTGACGCCAATTGCCGGAGGACTCCTGGAGATGATTCCCTATGCGTCGACGGCCACGATCGCGATGGCCTATCCGGAACAACTGGTGATGGGGGTCGTTGAAGGATTTGGCTTTATCGTTCCTCGCATCCAAGGTCGCGATCTGATTGCCGCAACCTGGACGTCCCTAAAGTGGCCGCATCGGGCTCCCGCCGGACAAGTTCTGATTCGTTGTTATGTGGGTGGCGTTGGGCGAGAGGCGATTCTTCAGTTGAACGATACCGAGTTGGTAGCCAAAGTCCGCGCCGAACTCTCGGCGCTCTGCGGAATCACGGCGAACCCGACGTATGTCGAAGTGAACCGGTGGTGGAAAGCCATGCCGCAATATACGCTGGGGCATCTGCATCGGCTGGCACAGCTGGAGGCGGCCTTGAGTCGTTATCCCGGCTTAGTCCTCACGGGCGCCGGGTATCGGGGAGTCGGTATTCCCGATTGCATTCGCGACGGAGCCCTGGCGGCTGATCAGATCGTGCGGCATCTCTCGAATGCCCCAGACCCGCTGCGCGTGAGGGAAGGAACTGACGCGTAACGGCCATCTCCGTTCATCTTCGCTTACTCGTACATCCATGCACGCGTCAGCGGTAGCTCGGTCGGGCCGGCTGCCTCCTGGCGGCTGGCCAGTACTTGATACACATTCAGCCACCCTTGGGCGAAGCCGACAGACGAGCCTGCCAGGTATGCGCGCCAAATACGGAGGGTCTTGTCGCCGACCAATCGGCGCGCAGCGTCCAGTCGCGCTTCCAACCGGTGGGACCACTGTGCGAGCGTGCGGGCGTAGTGGGGGCGCAAGCTTTCAACATCGCACACTTCGAAGTTCTGCGCGGCCATCTCGTGGATGACCAGGTGCAGGTGCGGGAGCTCGGTGTGCGGAAAGACGTACGTGTCCATGAAAGCACTGATCCCGGAACCGACCGTGTGCCCGTTGGCGTCGGACGAAGTGATGCCGTGGTTTAGGAACAGTCCACGATCGCGCAGCATGCCCCGAACGGCGCCGAAGTAGGCGGAGAAATTTGTCTGGCCGACATGCTCGAACATGCCGATGCTGGATACCTTATCGAACGAGGCCGCTCCGAACCGGTCCGGTGCATCGCGATAGTCCAGCAAGAGTGCCTCGACGCGTCCATTCAAGCCGGCGGCTGCGATGCGCTCCTTCGCAAGCGCCAATTGGTTCTCCGATAGTGTAATGCCGACGGCGCGCACTCCGAAGTGCTCCGCCGCGTGCAGGATCAACCCACCCCAGCCGCATCCGATATCGAGCAGCCGCTCGCCGGACCGCAGCCGGAGTTTGCGGCAGACGTGATCGAGTTTGGCACGTTGTGCAGCATGGATCGTTTCCCCGCCGGTTTGAAAGTAGGCGCATGAGTAGATCATGCGGTCATCAAGCCAGAGGCGATAGAACTCGTTACCGACGTCGTAGTGGTATTTGATGTCGTCACGATCCTGTGTC
>JABMDG010000342.1 GCA_015904045.1 Nitrospira sp. | reverse complement strand
GCCATGCAGCGAGGCTACGGTTCTCCAGGGCTGTAGCCTCGCGTTTTTCATAGAACTGTTCCCATTGCTCCCTGCCCTAAGCCCCGTTAGAATCCGCCCGCCAGTTTGATGAGCCCGCATTATTCATGAACACTTCTGCTGCAATCGCCGATCCGCTGTTCCGACAAGCCTGCGGCCGGCGGGCTCGCCCCTCGGACCTTCGACATACTGCACGAGTATGCCTTAGGTCCTCTGGGCTCCGCGCGCCGTTCTCACGCCGCGGCTTGGCGATTTCGCGACGAACTGTCATGAATAATGTGGGTTAGGGCGGAACCGCATGTTGCTAAGTTTTGTCATCCTCTATCTCCTTATCTCCGTCGGCATCGGGCTATTTGCCGCGACCCGTGTGCAGAACTCCAAGGATTTTGCCGTGGCCGGGCGAAGTTTGCCCCTGCCCATCGTCACGGCGACCGTCTTTGCGACCTGGTTCGGCGCCGAGGCCGTGCTCGGCATCTCTGCGACATTCGTCAAGGAAGGATTGCGCGGCGTCGTCGCCGATCCGTTCGGGTCGAGCATGTGTCTCATCCTGGCAGGACTGTTCTTTGCGCCGCGGTTGTACCGCCTGAATATTCTCACGGTGGGGGACTATTACCGGCTACGATTCGACCGTCGGGTGGAAGTGCTCTGCACACTCGCCGTCGTCGTGTCCTATTTCGGATGGGTCGCCGCTCAGTTCAAAGTGCTGGGGCTGGTGCTCAATGCCGTGACTGATGGCGCGATCAGCCAGTCTGTCGGCATCGTGATCGGTGCGGCGATCGTCCTCATTTACACGACCTTCGGCGGGATGTTCTCTGTGGCCATTTTGGATTTCGTTCAGATTTCCGTGATCATGGGAGGGCTGCTCTACATTTCCTCCGTCGTGAGCGGACTGGCCGGCGGTGTGAACACGGTGATTGAGCATGCGGCCGCCGCCGGCAAGCTGGACTTCTTTCCACAGGCCTCACTGACGGCCTGGATTCCCTTCATCGGCGCCTGGATGACGATGATGCTGGGATCGATTCCTCAACAGGATGTGTTTCAACGCATCACCTCGGCGAAGAACGAACGTACGGCGGTGCGCGGGTCGCTGCTCGGCGGGACACTCTACTTCGGATTCTGTTTCGTGCCGATGTTTCTCGCCTATGCGGCCACGCTGGTGGATCCGGTGAAGTTCGGCGCCTTGTTGGAGCAGGATTCACAAATGGTGCTGCCGACGCTGATTTTGCAGCATACGCCCATTCTGGCGCAGGTGGTATTTTTCGGCGCCGTCCTTTCTGCGGTCATGAGTTGTTCGAGCGCAACCTTGTTGGCGCCGTCGGTGACATTGAGCGAAAACGTCATCAGGCCGATGCTCGGACCGTTGAACGATTCCGAGTTTTTGCGTCTGATGCGGGTTGTGCTGGTCGGGTTTGCCGGAGTGGTATTGGCGATCGCACTCTGGTCGGATGCGACGATCTATAAGTTGGTGGTGAATACGTATGAAGTGACGCTGGTCGCCGCGTTTGTCCCGCTGTTTGCGGGACTCTATTGGAAACACGCCACGACGCAAGGCGCACTGTGCTCCATCGCCGCGGGCCTGACCGGCTGGCTGGCGATGGAATTGTTCGCTATTCCCGATTTCGTCTGGCCACCCCAACTTATCGGATTTGTGATGGCTGGAGTCGGCATGGTCGCGGGATCGCTGTGGCCGTCACGGGTGCGTGTTTCTAAATGACTGGCCGGTGCGCAGAGATGCTGGCCGATGGCCGGGCTACGATTGCGACAGGCTGGCAGACGGCGTACGCTTTTCTTCCAGCTCAGCCCATCGTGCGTAGAGTTGCTCGACAATTGTCTGCGCCGCTTCGATCGCAGCATAGCGGGCGCGAAGCGCTTCGGCATCGGCTACGATCGCGGGGTCGTTGGCTGCGGCTTGGCAGGCCGCTACCGTAGCCTCCGCCTTGGCGATCTTTTGCTCGATCGTGTCCCATTCCTTTTGTTCTCGGTAGGACAACCCCTTGCGTTTCGGAGCGGGCGACGCTGTCTCGGTATCGGTCCCGGCAGAGCGGTTCTGCGCCGGCCGGCGAGTGGCCCGTTCGTTCCGCGCTTGCGCCGCTTCCCATTGCGCATAGTCGGCGAACCATTCGGCGCGGCCG
>JABMDG010000341.1 GCA_015904045.1 Nitrospira sp. | reverse complement strand
ACAACGTCGTCTTGCCGGAACCGGAAGGCCCGAATAACACGGTGATGCCTGATGCCGGGATGTCCAAATCGATGTGCAAGTGAAACGTCGGGTAGCGTATGTCGAAATGTGCGACGAGGCGGCTCATGAGACGTGAATGGGAAATCGGCGGTTGACGACGTAGACAGCCAGCAGCACCACAAACGAAAAAATCAGCAGGAAGGCGGAGAGCGCGTGAGCCTGGCCGTATTCCATGGCCTCGACATGCTCAAAGACGGTGGTGGACAGTACACGTGTCTGACCGGGAATGGAGCCGCCGACCATGAGGACGACGCCGAATTCTCCGATCGTGTGCGCGAATCCGAGCACAATGGCGCTGATATAGCCGCGGAGCGCGATGGGAGAGAGCACGGTCACAAACGCATCCAGCGGCGAGGCGCGGAGCGACCAGGCCGCTTCCAGTGGAGCGGTGCCGGCGGCCTCAAACGCGCCTTGCAGCGGCTGGATCACGAAGGGCATGGAATACAAGACCGAGGCGATGACCAGCCCTGTGAAGGTGAAGGCCAAATTGAGATGCAGCAACTTCCCGAGCGGTCCGTACGGGCCCAGCGCGATGAGAAGATAAAAGCCAAGGACCGTGGGGGGCAGCACGATCGGCAACGCGATCAGCGCTTCCACGACAGGCCTGAATCGAGAGCGAGTATGGGCCAGCCACCACGCCAGAGGCGTTCCCACGATCAGCAGGACGATCACGGTCGTCGTCGCCAGCCGTATGGTGACCCATAGCGCACTCAGATCCACATCCGTCATCGTGTCATCTCTTGCTTGGTCGGCCGCGCTATTTCATCGAATAGCCATAGCGCTCGATGATGGCCCTTGCCTGAGGGCTGCGTATGAATTCCAATAACGATTTCGCCGCCGGATTGTCTTTACCGTTGGCCAGCACGATGGCGTCTTGTGTGATCGGGTCATGCAGATGGGCCGGCACATCCCAACGAGCGCCCATGTGTTTGAGTTTCGGATCCAAGGCTTGAGACAGGGCCAGAAAACCCAGTTCAGCATTGCCGGATTCGATGAATCCCATGGTCTGCCCCAAGTTCTCTCCCATGACAATCCGGGGCTGCAGCGTTTCCCAGACGCCCAGCCTCTGCATCGCCTGCATGGCAGCCGCTCCGTATGGTGCAGTCTTCGGATTGGCCATGGCTAGATGTGTGAAGCCATCTGAGCGGAGCGTATCGGCGCCTCTGATCAAGGCGGCATTGGGGCTCCAGAGAACGAGCCGTCCGATGGCATAGGTGAAGCGGGTATTTTTCACGCCCAACCCGTCCTGTTCGAGCCGCGTCGGCCGCTCGGCGTCGGCGGAAAAAAAGACGTCGAACGGGGCACCATTCTTAATTTGAGCGTAGAAGTTTCCGCTGGAGCCTGTCGCCACTCGGACGTTGTGGCCGGTGGCTTTTTCGAACTCGACTGCCACGTCGCGAAACGGCGGAACAAAATTGGCAGCGACAGCCACGAGCACCTGTTCGGCGAAAGCCGGTGTCACAGCCATGCTAACGAGCGTACACAAGAACCATGCGAAGAGGTTCTGTTTCATGACCGATCCCTCTCTAAATCCTGACCCGTATCGAAGCATAAAAATAATCTGAATCGTTGTCTCCACCGGCTGGCATTTGGGCGATGATGGCGGGGCTGTCAAAAT
>JABMDG010000340.1 GCA_015904045.1 Nitrospira sp. | reverse complement strand
ATCAAAGGCATCGCCCACATTACGGGAGGAGGAATCACTGAAAATCTTCCGCGCGTTTTCCCGGAAGGGGTGGGTGCGAAGATCAGCCGCAAGGCTTGGCCGGTCCCGCCGATCTTCGATGTCATGAGTCGGTTGGGGAGCGTGAGTCGAGAGGAAATGTATCGAGTGTTCAACATGGGGATCGGATTGATCTTGGTGGTGCCGCCAGAGTCGGTGGCTGCCGTGCTTGCCAAAGTAGGGACGTTGGGAGATCGGGGGTGGCGGATTGGTGAGATGGTGCCCTCCGTGGGAAAGGAGCCAGGAGTGGAGTATGCCGATTAAGCGGGCAGCGCCGCTGCGGGTGGCGGTACTGGCTTCCGGGCGCGGATCGAATCTGCAGGCGGTGATCGATGCGATCGAGGCAGGGCAGGTCCAGGCGACCATCGTGGCCGTCATCAGCAATAAGAAAGAGGCGGCCGCATTGGAGCGGGCCCGCAAATACGGATTGCCGGATCTCTTTATCGATCCCAAACCATTTGCCGGACGGCCGGACAGCCGGGAAGCCTATGATCGCACGTTACTGGAAGTCCTGGAAAAACATCATGTGGAATTGGTGCTGTTAGCGGGGTATATGAAGATTGTGACCGGGGTACTCGTCAACGCCTATGCCAATCGAATGATGAATATTCACCCGTCGCTCTTGCCGTCGTTCCCCGGGTTAGAGGTGCAGAAGAAAGCGATCGACTGGGGCTGCAAACTGGCCGGTTGCACCGTACATTTTGTGACAGAAGGGGTGGACGAAGGGCCGATCATCCTCCAGGCGGCTGTCCCGATTCTCGACAACGATACGTCTGAGACCCTTGCCGCTCGCATCCTTGTCCAGGAACACAAGATTTTTCCCCGCGCCGTGGAACTCTTCGCCGAAGGCCGTCTCCGCGTTGAGGGTCGCCGCGTCGTCATCGACGGCGCCACGCCGAGCGGCGAGGCGATCATCAGCGCGTCGTAAAGGCTGGACGCGTTCGTCAGCCTGCTCCAAGCGCAGCCGTTAACGCTTGTATCGTCAACGGTGCGTTCCCTTCGGAACGATTGTTCACCAGTACATAGGCGTTGCGAGTTTCTGCCACGGCTTGTCGCACCAAGCTCACCGTGTCTTTCCTCATCTCAGGTAACTCGCCCACTATTGCGTTGTACGGCGCCGCCCGCTTCTTAGCTGCCTCATAGGTCATTCGTAAGGGTGTGAGAAGTCGGAGTACGGTGAAGGGTGCCGTGAATCGTTCCATCCGCCGATGTTGTTCCGCCAGCGGCGGCATCCAGGACCAATGGTTATAGACATGGGCTACGCCATGGTCCTCCAAGACCTTCCGATACGCGGGGCCGAGCAATGTCGGGTTCCGGATTTCCACTGCGTAGCGGAAGTCTGCGGGTAATCGGCTGAAGAAGACATCGAGCCGTCCGCAAAACTCCTGTGGGGGCATGCTGTGCTGTTGGAACTCAAACAGGAAAGGGCCGGTGTGGAGCGTGAATCGCGCGTCCCGATAGGGAGTCAGTACGAGGTCGTTAAACAGTGTGGCGTCGAGGAAGCGGGGATTCGGTTGTCCGGCCTTGGGCCCATAGCGAACATGCTTTGCAAAGGCGGGAATGGTAATCTCCTCCCAGACTTTGCAGCACATCTCGAAGTCTTCGGGAATCTGGCGCAGGTAGCGGCGTAGTTGGTCGGCGGTGGGTGGTCGGTAGAACGTCGCGTCGTTTCCGACCGTTCGAAAAAGCGGTTCGCCGTCGGAGAGATATTGGCAGTATTCGCCTAAACATTCCCGCGCGAACGCGCTCTTGGCGTAGGCCTTCTTGTAGATCTGGCCTTGCCAGCCTTCGTAGGTCCAGGTGGAGGTGCCGAAGCGAACCAGCGGAGAAAGCGTCATGGATAGGAAGTGTACGAGGATAAAGAAGCTTCCTCAATGGCGGTGGTGAAGTTTCATGAACTTGCGGTGGCGGCTCACGGGTAGGTTGTGTATAATGCGCGGGTCGGGGATCCGAGCCAAACGTCCTCCCCGTTCTTCTACTGCAGCACACGATCTGCGCATTGGTGCGTAATCAATCCTGCAGGGTTCAGGGCTCGTATCCCCGGCTCCCAAGGGTGGGGGGCTAGCTCAGTTGGGAGAGCACTACGTTCGCAACGTAGGGGTCGCGGGTTCAACTCCCGTGCCCTCCACCAAATTTTTTCCTCTCCGTTTCCTCCGTAACAAGCCTGCATAATTTCCGGCAAGCTTTGTGGGCAGATACTATTCCGTCTCGTCTGCCGTGGGGTGGAGGCAGTGTTGCGTAAAACCCCTCGGCCAGCCTACCACTTGGCGCCAATTTCCCCATCAGTCATCACTGGTCGCCTTCGCAATTTAACCGATCACTCGAAAAAGAACTGAATAGGCTTGCGTTGCACGCAACGCGTAGCTGGCCAGAGTTTTGCTTTTTAATCATCCCGTTCAGGTCACGTTTCTGGCTTGGTAAGCGGTGGCTCCGCGGGTGGGAAGACCGGGGAAAGCGTGTGGGCAGTATGAGACGTATGTGGGTTGTTGCTCGATGAAGTCCCAAAGTCATACGAGTGCCATCTGTGCCAGCTATCCAAGA
>JABMDG010000034.1 GCA_015904045.1 Nitrospira sp. | reverse complement strand
GACACATTCAGCGTATTCTTCACGGAGATCGTCAGATTGCCGTGCGAAATCGCACAGGTCGAGATACGGACATGCTCTCCCAGCACTACCGTCCCGGTCCGCTCATTGACCACGATTTTCGCCGCAGCGTCGACGGCCACATCCAGGCCTTCGATCGACGCAATATATTCGACGACGCGGCCCAGATAGCCCGATGGGATCGTCGCTTTGACGGAGCCGGAATTGACGGCCATGGCGCTCCCCTTCCCATACGCGCCCTCGATCGCTTCGGCTGTACGAATAGCGGTAGTGAAATCCGGCTGCCGGAGCAGCACGGACACGGTCTCCCATGCATCGATATTGACGAGAAGTTCCCGTTCGATGATGGCCCCGCCGGGAACGAATCCTGCGACCTGATGATTCTTGGTCACCGTCGCCCCTCCCGGCCCGCCTGACCCGCCAAGAAAGCCTCCGATCGAGACCGGCCCTTGCGCCACGGCGAAGACTTGCTGGTTCGCGGCTTTCAAGGGAGTGAGCAACAGCGTCCCGCCTTGAAGACTCTTGGCGTTCGCCATCGAGGATACGACCGCGTCGAGCGTCATGCCCGGCCTGGAGAAGGGAGGCAGCTTCGCCGTCACCATCACGGACGCGATATTTCTGGTCAGCAGCTCAATCGGAGCGATTACCAGATTGACGCCCATTTTGTTCAACATGGACATCATCGCCTGGATCGTAAACTGTCCGCCGATGACTTGATCGCCGGTGCGATCCAACCCGACCACCAGACCGTACCCGATAAGCTGGTTTTCACGCACGCCTTCGATTGCGCCGATATCCTTGATCCTCACCGCATCCGCTGTGAACGGGCAGAGTACGCAGCCGGCCAGCACGATCGGCAACACACGGCTCAATGCCTGCGTCGGCCGGCTTGTCTGCGATGTTCGCGGTTTCCGGATCAGCAAGAAGAAACGAGACAGCCATCCCTGCTCCGAAGCCGGTTGCTGATTAGGTACCGGGCAGGGTGAGTGCTCCAGCGGAACCCGTCGCGCACGATCGACACACGAAGGAGGATTATGCTCGGCCCGCCGAACCACGCCACTGAGGACCATCATCTGTAAGGAGAACGCATCCATGCGCGTTCGCCAGAACGTCTTTTTGGGAAGTGCTGTGCGTCTCTGTGATGTCGCCACAAATTCCCCTCTCAAAATGGATAGATCCAATTCAGAATACGGATGAACCAGCCCGGCCGCTGGACATCATCCAGCACGCCGAGACCGGCGTACTCGATCTTCGCATCCGCAATCGCGGACGACAGCACGGTGTTCTTCGTATCGACATCGACTCGGCGCACAATACCGCCGATCGTCATCAGCTGTTTTTCGCTGTTGACGGACACTTCACGCCGGCCTTCGATACGAAGATCCCCGTTTGGCAATACTTCGGTGACAATGACAGAGATCGTGCCGGTCAAAGTGCCTTCGCGGCTGGTCGCGCCCTTCCCGCCGAATTTATTGTTCGCGCTGGCATCGATGCCGAATCCGCGGCGAGTCTCATCACTCACCCGAATTCCGGGCAAGCCCAGATAACCCATGCCGCTTCCGATCAGACTATTATGGATCGTGGAGTCACGTTGAGCCGACGTATCAGCCGACTTCGACCCTTTGTGATTTTCGACGATCTTCACGGTGAGAATATCCCCGGCTCGCATCGCGCGGAGATCCTCATACAGATAGGCACGCCCGTTTTCTTCCTGCCAAAGCGACCCGACTGTTTTTGGAGGGGGCAGCGGAGGAACCACGATGCGGCTCGAGACACTGGGAGGACTGGAACAACCGCCGAGCAGAAGCATCATAGCTACCACCCAGACGTGAAAGCCCACGTTATTCATAGCCGTCGCCCCACAATGGCCTCGAAGTGCGTATCTAGTATCTCGTGAACGTATCTCGCAAACACAGTTGGGATGCCCTAACTTTCCGTCCCTCGCTTCACGGGCGGCGATAGCCGCCTCATCAGAACTCCACCTGTACGAGTCCAGGCCCGACAATCTTTGCCTGAAGCTCCCGCCCTGAATCCAGATTGCTCACCATGACGGTTTGACCCATGCGCCCGCTTGATTTCGTCACTCCGTAGGCTTGAATCGAAAGCCCGCCCCGCCTCGCTTCGATCATGACCCGATCGCCTTTCTTGATCAGAACCGGCGCTTTCAAGAATCCCGCGCGGAACGTGACATCAGCCGGGAGCGGGCGTGCCGCGCTCTTTCCGGTCACCTCTTCCCGATCGGTAATGAAGGGATGGGACAACTGGTGCGTCCGCATGCGCACCGTCTTTAAATCCTGGCCATCGATGATTTCATCAGATTTCAAGGACCGATTCGGAGCGAGCGCATCGATCATCGCCGCCACATCAGCCAATACCTTATAAGACGGCGTCGGTCAGGACTTGCTTGATCAGCGCGTCTCCCACTTTCCGGCCGCTGACATCATAGGTGCCGTTGTCCAGCGCCTGCTTGATCCGATCGAGGTGCGCGAGTCGCGCCGGATCCGGCTCATGCGCCAACGCTCGAATGCGCTGCAGCTCTTTCGCCCGCTCGGAAATGTGGACCTGATCGTTGCCCGCCTCTTTCCTGAGCGGTGCCTGTCTAGCGCCGGTCGCCTCGGCGTCCTGCACGCCCAACAAGAGTTTCGCAAGGTGGTCTGCTTTCCCATGACCTGAAATCTGCATGATCCGACTCCTTCTCCTGGACTCTCTATCCCGGCAATGCCCCTGTGGCGCATTGCATCTTCTTCCCCCGTCGACCCCTTATCGGCCTTTGACCGCCGAAACTTGAGGGGTGATCGGGGAGCCGGCCAGATTATGTCGCACGTAGTCTTGTATCATCGCAGTGATGCCGATCCCCCCTGACTCTGCCGCCCGCAGACCAATCTCCTGATCGTAAAAAGAGTGAAAATAGGCGCCCGGCTTGTTGGCAATCACTCCCTGAGGAACGGTTTCCCTCATGACTTTCAATAGATACGAGACAAAGTAGGCTTCAAATTGCCGCCCGGCCTCGATGAGTTGCCGCCGAGTTTCAGCGGGATCACGCCCCGCGGGGTCGGATGGCAGCTTGCCGGACCCATCCGGCCTCAGCAGCTGGCTGACGTCCGGTTCTCCCGCTGCTCCCCCCCACATATAATAAGGTAGGGAGGGATGGAG
Organism: Nitrospira sp.; assembly: GCA_015904045.1. Next base: position 7,809 of record JABMDG010000034.1, on the reverse strand, counting down.
TCCGTTCACTGGATGGGTTGAATCAGCCATTCGCCACCTTGGTCCGTTCTACATAATCTCAAGCTTCGCCTGGAGCGATCCCGCCGACCGCAAGGCCGAAAGAATGGCGACCAGGTCCCGTGGGGTGACCCCGACCGCATTGAGTGCCCGCACCACATCCCCCAGGGTCACGGTATCGTCGACCACAATCAGCCGGGACTCCTGTTCCTTCACTTCGGTCTGGACATCCGGCGTCACGACGGTTTGCCCAGACGTCGAACCAACCAGCGGAGCCGGCGGTTGGGACACATTCAAGGTGCTCTTCACCGAAATGGTCAGATTGCCGTGCGAGATGGCGCAGGTGGAAATCCGCACATGTTCTCCAAGGACGACCGTGCCGGTTCGTTCATTCACGACGACTTTCGCTGCTGCGTCCACCGACACATCGAGCCCTTCAATGGAGGCGATATATTCCACCACCCGCCCCTGAAACGCCGGCGGGATGACCGCTTTGACGGAGCCTGCGTTGACGGCCACGGCGCTCCCCTTGCCGAACACTCCGTCGATCGCTTCCGCGGTGCGGATCGCCGTCGTAAAATCCGGCTGCCGCAGCAACACCGACACGCTTTCCCATGATTCGATATCGACCAGTAGTTCTTTTTCAATGATGGCCCCACTTGGCACGAGACCCGCCACTTGATGATTCTTGGACACGGTCGCCCCGCCTTGCCCGCCGGTCCCACCCAGGAATCCGCCGATCGACACCGGACCTTGCGCCACGGCGAAGACCTGCTGGTTGGCGGCTTTCAAGGGAGTCAGCAACAGCGTGCCGCCTTGAAGGCTCTTGGCATTCGCCATCGACGACACCACGGCGTCGAGCGTCATCCCCGGTTTGGAAAAAGGCGGAAGTTTGGCCGTCACCATCACGGACGCGATATTGCGGGTCAACAACTGGATCGGATCGATCACCAGATTGACGCCCATCTTGTTCAACATGGACATCATCGCTTGGATGGTGAACTGTCCGCCGATGACCTGGTCCCCGGTGCGATCCAAGCCAACCACCAGGCCATAACCGATCAGCTGGTTTTCGCGGACACCCTCGATGGCGCCGATATCCTTGATTCTGACCGCGTCAGCCGGCAGGGGACTCAGCAGCGCGCTTATCAATGCCGCCGAAACAACCAGTCGTGACAAGAGCGATGCCATAGTTCGATGTACCCTTCTCGTGTTACAGGGGTGCTGCACTCTTGCGCCTGACCAACAACCGCACCAGCCACCCTTGCGCGAGGGACGTATCTTGTGAATGGGCCTGACCTGTGACGGTGGACAATGCCAGCTCTCTCCGGCTTGGCACCAGCGATGGATTGCAGTCCGCTCGCCGGACGACTCCGCTCGATATCATCATCTGTAACGATCGGGCGTTCATCGGCTTGCGCAAAGCCGGCCTTCTCATCTGAGCTGTATGTATTGTTGCGGTTGGCACCAGACTCCTTTCCTCAGAATGGATAGACCCAGTCCAGGATGCGCACAAACCACCCGGGCCGCTGCACATCGTCCAAGACCCCGAGGCCGGAATACTCAATTCTGGCGTCGGCAATGGCCGACGACAACACGGTGTTCTTCGTGTCCACGTCCACGCGGCGGACCACCCCAGCGATCGTCATCAACTGTTTCTCGCTATTGACCGTGACCTCCCTGCGACCTTCAATTCGGAGATCGCCGTTCGATAGCACTTCGGTCACGATGACGGAGATCGTGCCGGTCAGCGTCCCTTCACGGCTCGTGGCACCCTTTCCGCCGAATTTGCTGTTGGCCTCGGCGTCGATCCCGAACCCACGGCGGGTTTCATCGCTTACGCGAATACCGGGCAGTCCCAAATATCCCATTCCGCTCCCGATCAACCGATTCTGAACCGTGGACTCCCGCTGCGCCGCCGTGTCGGCGGACTTTGATCCCTTGTGCTTTTCATCGATTTTCACCGTGAGGATGTCGCCCACCCGCATGGCCCGCATGTCTTCATACAGATAGGCACGTCCATTCTCTTCCTGCCAGAGCGATCCCACCGTCTTGGGCGGCGGCAGCACTGGCGCCGTCACTCTGCTCGAGACAGGCGGAGGGCTGGAACAGCCTCCCAGCAGGAGGACCATTGCCGCCAGCCACACGTGATAGCCCGCGTTATTACTAGCCGTTCGTCGCACCATGTCCTCTAATACGTATCTCGTGAAGCGCAATACGGAATGCGCCTGTACCTTATCTTTGTTTGCGAGATACGAACGACGGGATACGCGGCACGAGATGCGCTCCCCGCCCGCCTTGTCAAAAATCCACTTGTACCACGCCCGGCGCAACGATCTTCGCCCGCAGCTCTCTGCCGGAATCCAGATTGGCCACCATGACGGTTTGGCCGACATGCCCGCTCGCTTTGGTTACCCCGTAGGTGTGAATTGAAAGGCCTCCCCGTTTGGCTTCGATCGTCACCCGATCTCCTTTCTTGACCAAGAAAGGTGTCTTCAAAAACGCCTGACGCAGCGGCATATCGGCGGGAAGCGGCCGTGTCGCGCTTTTACCGACGACCTCCTCCCGATCGGTGATAAAGGGATGATTCAGTTGATAGATGCGGGTTCTGACTGTTTTCAGATCCGTGGCGTCGAGGATTTCCTCGGCCCTGAACAATCGATTCGTCACGACCGCGTCGATCGTCGCCGTCACATCGGCCAACACCTCGATCGTACGCCAGGGTTTCCCATTTGTCGTGACCACCACCTGAAACGTGTGCCGCCCCAATCTCTCTTCATTGATCGCGGGCAACACCTGCAGATCCACAACACCCGACGGGGTCGCCACTGGATCGGATGGATCCAGCACCGCGACCTGCACGTCCTTCACCCGGGCGCTCCACAGTCCTCCCAGATGTTGCTGAATAGCTTTCTTGATCCGCTCACTGGATAATTCGTGATCCATGCCCCGTTCAAACACACCAGTGCGTGGTCGCACACCCGTGCCTGAGCCGGTCATCGACGCGGGGATCGCCTCGACACGCGGCCCGGCCACCGCTGCATCAGGGGTCCACGCCATGTTCTGCCACAGCAGCGCCGCCAGCACGATTCCCACCCGATACATGATTACCTCCTATCGACGCAGATTGTTGGCAATGGACATCATTTCATCGGACGCTTGAATCGTCTTGGAGTTAATCTCGTAGCTTCGCTGCGCGATGATCATGTTGACCATCTCTTCGGCCAGATTGACGTTCGAACTTTCCAAAAACCCCTGCTGGATCGAACCGAAGCCCGTCGAAAATCCGCCGGTGCCTTGCGTCGGCGGCCCCGAGGCAAAACTGTCGATGAACAGATTATTTCCCATCGCCACCAAGCCTGAAGGATTGTCGAACCGCGTCAACTGGATCTGGCCGATCTGTGACGCTTGCGTCACACCCGGCAGCAGGACCGAGACCGTGCCGTCTTGCCCGACATCGACCTTCAACGCGCCGGACGGGATGGTGATGACAGGGTTCACCAAGTCGCCGTCCCCGGTCACAAGATTCCCGACATTGTCGCGCTTGAACGACCCGTTTCTCGTATACATGATCGTGCCGTCTGGACGGGACACTTGGAAAAACCCTGGCCCGTCGATGGCCAAATCAAGATCGTTGTTTGTTTGACGCATGTTCCCCTGAAGCCATTCCTTCGCGACGGTTGTGGGACGAACACCGGCGCCGACCTGGATGCCGACGGGAAACACACCGACGTTCGAGGCGTTTGTCCCGGGCAGACGCTGGATCTGGTACAGCAGATCGGCAAACTCCGCCCGGCTGCGCTTGAACGAATTCGTATTCACGTTCGCAAGATTGTGCGCAACTGTATCGACATTAATCTGCTGAGCCGTCATGCCCGTAGCCGCCGTCCACATCGCTCGAATCATGAGATCCCTCCTGCGTCTTGCGCATCTCGTATCTCGTCGCTCGTGAAGCGCCTCGCTTGTCGGACTCAGACGCTTCACGGTTCACGAGGTGCGCTTCACGGTTCCTACGCCACTCGTCCTATGTCCTGAATCGCCGTTTCCGTCATTCGGTCCAACGTCTGAATCAGCTTCTGTGCCGTCTCGTACCCGCGCATCCCTTGGATCATTTTCACCATCTCGCCGATGGCATTGACGTTGGATTCCTCGATATGCCCCGGTTGGACGAGTGAATTCCTGGATACGGTCCCCTTGTCGGATATATACAACCCTTCTGAAAATTTTTGAGGCATCTCCTCGTCCGGGAACTCCATGAGCCTGATGGCAGCCACGGGTTTGTCATCCACCTTGATCTCGCCTTGGGAATCGATCTCCATTTTTCCAGCGGGAATCTTGATTTCTCCCTTGGTACCCATCACCGGATAGCCGAGATTCGTGACCAGCTGGCGATGATTGTTGAGCGAGAACATCCCGTTTCTGGTGTATCGGATGCCGTGAGGCGTCTTCACCTCGAAGAACGCGTTCCCTTGAATGGCTAAGTCGAGGGGATTGCCGGTCAACTTAATGCGCCCCGCTTCGAAGGTCGTCTTCATACGGTACGGCGCGACGAAGGTTCGCTCGCTCACGCCCAGCGGTCGTGCAACAATCTGCTGGGCCAATCCCGTGCTTGGACCGAGGGGCGGGATCACGGCGTGCCACTTGGGAAAAACCGCCTTGAAGGCCTGCTCATCCTGCTTGAATCCGGCCGTATTCACGTTCGCCATATTGTTTGAGAAGACCTGCATGCGGCGTTCGTGAGCTACTGCGCCAGATAAGATGGGATAGATGCCTCGATTCATGCCGTGCCTCCTTGCACCACTGCGACAGTGACCACACCGTGCATTCAGCAACCCTCGTGCCAAGACCGGCTCATACTCCCTCTCAGCGGTTCTTCGTCAGAGAGACGCATAATCAGCCGCATTCCTTCATCAATGATACCTGCGCGAGGTCTCGGCAAGAACGTGACGCACGGTTCGGCATGAGAACCCTTGGCTGTTTCTGCCCTGTGGAGGAAAAATCTTCCTGGTGGGTTCTGGTCCGTCTCCCTCCGGTTCATCGCGCAGCCCGCAGGGTCGCTTTCAGCCGGAGAATCGCTTTGGTATGAATCTGACACACGCGCGACTCCGTGACATGGAGGAGATCGCCGATTTCCCTCATGGTGAGTTCCTCGAAGTAGTAGAGGGTCAACACGAGGCGTTCCTTTTCCGGCAGGTTCTGAATGGCATCGCCGACACATTCACGCTCCCGCTCGCTGACAAGCATTGCCAGCGGGTCAGGGTTATGCGTGTCGGCCAGCATCGCACCGATCTTTTGCCCATCGGCGTCCTGCAGAGTCAGATCGTCAATGCTCACCATCACCGCGCCTCGCGCGCGCGTAAGAAAGTCGTCCAGTTCGTCCGTGGACATCTTCAGTTCGCCGGCCACTTCCTCATCATGCGGCGCACGCCCCAAGCGGTTCATCAACTCCGCCTGTGTCCGCTGCAACAGCCCGATACGCTCATGGACGGAGCGCGGAATCCAGTCCATCGAGCGGATTTCATCGAGCATCGCCCCACGTATCCGAAACTCGGCGTAGGTCTTGAACTTCGCTTCCCGCGTCGGATCGTACTTGTCCATCGCGTCCATGAGGCCGATCGTACCGACTGAGATGAGGTCTTCCGCGTCCAAGTAGGCCGGCAGGCGGAATGCCAGCCGGTGTGCCATCGCGCGAATCACATGCGCAAACTCCTTGATAAGTTGCTCCCGGCCGGCCTCTCCACCCGGTACCGCTTCCCGCTCTCGTACATAGGCGGTCTTACTCGTCATGGATGCACCTGTACGTCCTTCATGTGTTTCACCCTCGCAGCGTTCAGGCGGACCAATTGTTGGCGGAGTAATTGAACGGCACTTTTGGCAATGACCGGCGTGGGCCACTGTGTCACCTGACCGGCCAGGTTGGAAAATGCCCGAGCCGCTGGCGAACCTGGGAATAGGTCGCAGACGGCCTTCTGCTTCACAACCGCCAGCGGCACGTAATCGTCTTGCGGAATCCAACCGACGTACTCGACCGCGACGTGCAGAAACCGATCGACGGCACGGTCCAACTTCTTGAATACCTCTCCGGCTTCCTGCCGGCTTTTCGCCAGATTGACCAGAACCTTGAACCGTCGCTCCCGATATTGCCGGGCCAGCACTTTAATCAACGCATAGGCATCGGTCAGCGACGTGGGCTCTGGTGTCACCACGACGACCGTGTCATCAGCCGCGGAGGCGAAAAAGGTCACATTGGGAGCAATACCGGCGCCGGTATCGATCAGCAGCACATCTGTCTCGGCAGCCAATTCCTCCAATTGCTCCTGCAGCAGGATTTGCTGCGATTCCGTCAAACTCGTGAGATGCGGCACTCCGGAGCTGGCGGGAAGCACCTGGATGCCCGCTGGGCCTTTCAGGCAAATCTCATGCAGAGGGCACAGGCCCGACAGCACGTGTTCGATCGTATAACGCGGAATAAGACCGAGTAGGACGTCGAGGTTTCCCAAACCAAGATCCGCATCCAGCACCAAGACCCGCTTTCCCGACTGAGCGAGCGCCACGGCCAGGTTTGCCACGACGTTGGTCTTTCCGACCCCGCCCTTACCGCTGGAAACTGCGATGACGTGCGTACGCGATGGCGGCGCATGAGGGACTGGAATCGGAATTTCCGGCAGGATCGTTCTGCTCTGCATGCCCACTCCTCCTCTTTATTCATTCGAATGAAGACACACCTCGGCTGTTTCTTGCTCAGCCGTCATCGGATTCGACAGAGATCGCTGATGTCCCTGCCCGGAGGGTGTGACATACTGTTGGGCCAGGAGACACTCCGCCAACCGCGCTGGTGATGCGGGTTCGATGTCTTCTGGAATCCGTCGACCGACGCTCCAATAGGACAGCGGGATGTCGGGACGGCATCCCAATTCCGCGATTGTTCCGAACGCCTTGGTGTCATCCAGTCTGGTAAAGAACCAGCGCAACGACGGCAAGCGTGAGGCCTGCTCGGCTATCCGGCACAATTCCGGTTCACATGCCGAGGCCGGCACAACCAGCTGTGTGGTGATCTCCCACTCGTCACCGAGCAGACGACACAGTGTTTCAGCTTGCGCGCCTCCACCGGATTCGAGGCTGGGCATATCGATCACAAACAGATCCGCCCGGGTATGCCGGCGCAACCCCTCCGCTAATTGCCGTGGTGAACGCGCGGACGCGAAGGGCATTCCCAGTTCGCGGGCATACTGGCGCAAGGGCCCGTTGGGCTCCGCGAGACCGGCATCGAACTCGACGACAGCCACCGATCGATTCCATTCTCGCCGGCACCGCGCGGCCACCTTCGCCACGGCCGACGTCTTGCCGGCCCCGTGTGGACCAAGCATGAGCACGACCGCCCGGCGGCCGTCGTTGCCGAAGAGCGATTCATTGACCCTGATCCGGCGCGCGAGGGTGTGCTGCAGCGCCAGGCTCACGCCGGCTTCACTGCACGGAGTGTCCCGCTCCACAATCCGCAAGACATCACGTCCCAGCGAGTCAGCCGTCGACAGACGCATGCCCTGCGTCGCCAGCGAACGGCTCAGCTTGGTCAACGCCGGCGGCATCGACTCTGCAGCGGATGGGACATCCTGTGGTGCCCCCTCCAGGAGACGACTCAACTCACGCAGTTCAGCGCGCAGTTCACGAAGACGGGTACGTTTCCACCCGTCAGGCTTCGGTGCCCCAGCATCACCGGCGCGTTTGCCACGAGACCTCTCCGCCCCCAGGGATGCCGGGTTCAAGATGGCCTCCAGCGTCTCCTGAAATCCCTGCCCGGATGAGGCCGGCGCC
>JABMDG010000339.1 GCA_015904045.1 Nitrospira sp. | reverse complement strand
CGAGATCACCCGGATAGACGGTCGGACCGTAGTGAATCCGTCCGTGCTCCACGACATGCGTATAGATGCGCCCCACTCCATTGCCGCCATCCAACTCGCCCAGTCCGTCGTACAGGTCAACCCGCTGAGTGGCATACACGCCTCGAACGAGGCCTGAGCAGTCAGAAACATAGCGCCGGCCTTCGATTTCGATCCGAGACCGACCGACGAGTCCGCCGGCTCCCTGCGCCATCGCGGTTTGCCTCGACTCCCCGTTGGCCAGGACACAACAGACCACTCCCCGTGACCCGGTGGTCAGCGCTATCATACTGACTTCCTCTTGTACCGTTTGACGCCCTGCCGTCATACAACCTTGCAGCGCCACCGCAACGAGTACCGTCAGAAGATTTATCGAAAGGGAGCGCCTATGGCCCAAGGACTCCATGATTCTTCAGTATATCGTCTCACCATCACAGAGGCTACAGCGGGATGGTTTCTGATTCCTTTGTATTCACTGGCCGCGACCTTCTCTCGCTGGAATTTCAGCCTGGCCCATCCTCCCGTCTCAGCCCCCCTCCTCCTATCTTGATCGTCGACAGAGCTCATACCATTTTGCTACCTTGAAGTCACACCGGCCCTCACCCAACTGCCGGACATCAAAGAGGCCTTCGAGGTCGCCCGTTCCTTGGTGACAGCGAGCAAAGGTGAAACAGGGTACGGTTGAGCCCAGACCAGGCGCGTGATGTTTCCTGACCCTCAACCGTAGTTTCAATTCTGGGGGCACTGATGGCTCATTACGACTTACTGGTCATCGGCACGGGACCCGCCGGTCAAAAAGCCGCGGTGCAGGCAGCCAAGCTCGGCAAGAAAGTGGGCCTCATCGAGCGGAAGGAAGTCGTCGGAGGCGTCTGCATCAACAGCGGCACGATTCCAAGCAAAGCCCTGCGCGAAGCCGTGCTCTATTTCTCCGGCATTCCACAGCGCAGCATTTATGGCACCCCGTACCGACTTAAGGAAAAGGTGACAATCCAGGAACTCGCCCTCCACGCCAATTACGTCATCAAGAACGAGATCAAGATCGTGCACGATCAGATGGCCAGGAACCGGGTCGATATGCTTTTCGGATCAGCCAGTTTTCTCGATCCGCACCGTCTCCTCATCCAACACCGGAGCGGCCCGACCGAACATACGGCCGATTTCATTGTCATTGCCGTCGGCACAGAACCAAGCCGCCCGCCCGAGATCCCGTTCGACGATACCTCCGTCATCGATACGGACGGGCTCCTGACCTTAAAACATCTTCCCTCCTCCATCGTCATCGTCGGAGGCGGGGTCATCGGCACAGAGTACGCCTCCATGCTCGCCGCACTGGGAGTTCCCACAACCCTCATCGACAAACGCCCTCGTTTGTTAGAGTTTGTCGATGCCGAGATCATCGACAGGCTCCAGCAACAGATGAAAGAACTGGGCGTCATCCTGTATCACGACGAAGAAGTCCTCTCGATCAAGAGGGGACAGGACAATTCGATTGATGTCTGTTTACAACACGCCAAGCCGATCCAGGCATCCACGCTCATGTATGCGATCGGCCGGGTTGGCGCGACCA
>JABMDG010000338.1 GCA_015904045.1 Nitrospira sp. | reverse complement strand
GTGTGGGACGGCATGTGCAGCAGGACTCCGCCTGGGAACGAGTTTCAGTAATAAGATTCAAGCAATTCCCGTTCCTTTTCATATGGTTGCAAGTGTGTGACAATAGAGAGTATAGGCTATACGTAATATGACTATATGTAGTTTTCTTGAACGACCCGTCTCCACATCGGTACCTGATCAGAATCACGGCTGCGTACCATAAATCACGCACACTAAGACGCTAGTGTGTCATTCTTGCACTGCGGGATCGGGCTCCGAGGTCGGGTCCCGGTCCGTGCGGCTAATGCCGAGCGAATCCATACGGTATTTCAACATTCGGCGGCTGATTCCCAGCAAGTTGGCAGCGTGGGTTTGTACGTAGTTAGTCCGTTTCAGCGCGTCAAGGATAATCTCACGTTCGAATTCCATGACGGCCTTCTCAAGTGACAGGCGACCGGAGATGGTATCGTCATGGAGTGAAGCCGATCTGACATCACCTTTGAGAACGGCAGGCAAATGTTCAGGGACAATGTGTTCGGCATTGTTCGACCAGATAAAGGCCTGTTCGACGATGTTCTCCAGTTCTCGGACGTTGCCGGGCCAGGGATAGCGCACCAACAGTTCCAATGCTTCCTTTGAAAATTCAATATGCGGGCGCTTCTCCTCCTCCACGCGCTTGGCCAGGAAGTGTTTGCCAAGCAGGGCGATGTCCTCACCGCGATCGCGGAGCGGCGGGAGATACAGTGAGATGACATTGATGCGGTAGTATAAATCTTCGCGGAATTGGCCCTTCCGGACAAGCTCATCCAAGTTCTTATTGGTCGCAGCCACGATGCGGACATCGACTTTGATCGGCTGCACGCCGCCGATTCGGGTAAACTCACGCTCCTGCAGCACCCGGAGCAGTTTGGCTTGTGTAACCGGGCTCAGATCGCCGATTTCGTCGAGAAACAGAGTCCCGGTATTGGCCATTTCAAATTGCCCGGTGCGCCGCGCCGTGGCATCTGTAAACGAGCCCTTTTCATGCCCGAACAGCTCGCTTTCAATGAGCGTTTCAGGAAGGGCGGCACAATTCAAGGCGATGAAGGGTCGTTCTCGGCGAGAACTGTTGTAGTGCAAGGCCTTGGCGACGAGTTCTTTCCCCGTTCCGCTTTCTCCGGTGATCAAGACGGTGGTGCGGCTGTCTGCGACCTGTTCTATCTTGGCGTAGATTTCCTGCATGCCCGAACTCTTGCCGATCAGGTTGTGGAAGGCGTAGCGCTGCACCACCTGGCTGCGCAGCTGTTTGACTTCGCGTTCCAGCTCCAGAGAATTCAATGCCCGGTCGATGACGATACGTAATTCGTCGACATCGAATGGTTTGGATAAATAGTCCGCCGCCCCAAGCTTCATGGCGTCCACGGCGGTCTTGACCGACTTGGTCCCGGTGAGCATGATAACCGGCACCATCTTGCTTTCTGAACGCAGTGTCTGGAGAACGGCCAGCCCGTCGGTGCCTGGCAGAATGACGTCAAGGAGAACCAGATCCGGCCCCTCTTTTCGAAAGACGTCGAGGCCTTCCTGGGCATCGGCGGCCTGGAGAATGTCATAGGACGGTTCCAGCACCATCTTCAAAGAGGTGCGCACACGCGCTTCATCGTCGATGAGGAGCACGCGTTTTTTTTGGTCAGAACTGTCCACTGTGTCTGCTCTCCGTTGTTAGGCGATCGATGGGAGGTTTACGCGGAATGTTGTTCCGGATCCCACCGTGCTCTGTACCTGGATCGTGCCCCGGTGCTCTCGAATAATTTGATGGGCAATCGCCAATCCCAGCCCCGTACCTTCGTTTTCTCCACTCTTGTGTTTCGTCGTGAAGAAGGGATCGAAAATGTGATCGAGATCGGCGGCCGAGATGCCCTGTCCCGTATCCTCCACTTCGACTTGAATCCAGGCGGTGCCTTTCGGTTTCATCATCGCGGCAGTTTTGACCCTGAGCATGCCGGTGTGTTCGCCGATGGCATCCAGCGCATTCAAGAACAAATTCAAGAGCACTTGTTTCATTTGTTGCCGATCTAACATGACACGAGGAAGCTCGGACGCCAACTCTTTTTCAATCCTGATCCCTCGGCTGCGGGCTTTGACGTCGATGAAATACAGGCACGACGAGACGAGGTCGTTGATATCTTCCTCGGTCAGTCTCGGCTCCATATACCGGGCGTAGTCGAGAATTTCCTGGATCAACCGCTCGATTCGATAGACGTCGTCCAGCACGATTCGGCTGAAATCACGGATAAATTCGGCGTCGTCCTTCCGCTCGGGTGCGAGCTGGATAAACGTTTTGATCGAGGTCAGCGGATTTCTGATCTCGTGGGCAAACCCTCCGGCAATGGTTTCGAGCGAGCGGAGCCTATCTGTCCGACGCATCAAGGTTTGTGACTGGCGCAGGTCTTCGTATACGAGCATCGAATCCAAGGCGTTGGCGGCGATTTGGGCCATGGTTGTCAAGAGATCGGCATGCTCAACGCTGGGGCTGTCCGCTGCGGTATTCATCTGCAGCAGAGCGATCGCAATCAATCGGCCTTTGCTTACCAGCGGGATCGCCGCGTGAACACGAAAATCGTCAGACAGCGCGAGTGAGACCCCGTGTTGAGGTGTGAGAAGGCCATAGCAAGAATCGTCGTGCCGCTGCAGGTTGCGAATCAGCTGGTCGGCCAGAGGATGGTGTAAGGACAGCGTAGCCGGTGCCGCGTGCGTCTGGTTCGATCCATGTTCAGCCACCCGGCGAAAGTCTGCATGTTGGTGCTCGGCAAGGTAGAGCGCTCCGGCTGGGTATCGCGCGATCTCCAGTAGTTCTAACAGCACTCGCTGGGCAATGGCAGGAAGCGTGGTGAGTTGTCCGAGGTCCCGAGAAAATCGGGTAATGCGTTGAAGCGACTCGGAAGCCGATTGTTCTATCGCTACGTGAGTGACAATGTGGTCCGTCATACAGGCGTGAGAACAGTCAATCGCTGACCGTGGCGTCACGTATCGTGACACGATGCGGCGAGCCGGAACCGACGTGCAGTGCCGGTCACCAACCTCGCAGTATACATGGTGAGGGCGGCTTCAGCCAGCAGATTTGCCCTTCTCGACCACGGCAAGCAAGAGCTGGTTGTCAAGAATGGGCACAATCTGGATCGGACCGGCTCCGGCATGAAGGAGCAGGCGGACAAGCTCATTTCGTTCGTAGCAATGAAGTAAGCCATGGCGAACCGCTTCGCGGAGGCGGCCGAAGAAATGCGTGAGAATTTGAGCCGACGCACAGGACTCGTCATGGTGTGTCTCGCGGAGGTGGCGTCGGAACGGGATCGCGAGGTCGGTGTGGGGCTGAAAGCAGGTCAGGACCAGCGTACCATTGTGGTGCAAGACCCGAAGGGCCTCCCGTACACAGCTTAAGGGAGATGGAACGAAGCACAGGGATAAGTGGCAGAGGATCCGGTCCATCGAATGGTCGATAAGGGGAAGGGAATCCCCCCACTCGCTACGCAGCCAGCTCATGGTCAGTGATTGCGTGATGGCCGGGGAAATGGTCGCCATCCCCAGTCCACGAAGAACGGCGCTGATACGGTGTTCTGCATGCGTGAGGGTTTCATCAGACTGGTCTAAGCCGACATACTTGAGGGGGGGGGCCAAGATCTCGGGATGATGCGAGCGGTGATAGAGCTGATTGGTGAATAGCGTGCAGGCGAAGTCGCTCTGTCCGCAGCCGATGTCGAGAACTGTCATGCCGGGTGCAAGGGGGAGCATCTGCCGGTGGATGGTGTGTTGGAGGGACTGGTAGTCCGCCAGGTCGCTGAATTTGGAGGTCTGGTTGAGCTGTGCGACCCACAGGGCGTCGCGCGTCGCTTGTGAGACATGATGGCAGAGGCGGATACGCTCCTGTTCGAGTTGCCGTTGGTAATGAATATCTCGTTGAGTGGGCTCACTCGTCTGTATCGTGGGAAGGCTTCCTGCCGGTGAGCCCGGTATTAATTTCACGATGGCTCTGAATGCGTCGGCGTGGCGGTCATCATAGACGTTCGATTCACTGGAGAGATCTGCCTGCAGTGGCACAATGGTGAGCGAGGGGCCAAGTGCACGGAAGGACTGGTCTTGCGGGCCGAACCGGCTGTAAGGGTGACGATGTTTTCCCGGAGAAGTCACGACCACAGGTTTCAAGACCAGTTTGGCCAGGTCTGTTGCCAGCGATGCCATATCGGTGTACTCGCCCGCAATCGCGTCCCCGATAAACTGATCAAGATTAATATTCAGGCCCCAAAGATTGGCGATGCCTTTCCGGACGCCCTGCCGGTAGTCTTCAACCGTCGAGGTCTGAAAGAGGGTAGAAAGCGCCAGCTCAATATCGAACACTGGATTCACGAGAAGCAATTGATCCGCCGTCTTGCCCTGAGCCAACACGTTGAGGGCAACACGGGCGCTGAGATCCTCGGCCAGCAGGGTAAGTGACGCGGCCGGCCAGGTTGTGGCGACAAAATCTAGTACAGCCTGCAGGTCTGTCTGCATCCCGCGCAGAGTGGTTTGCAGAAGGTCCCCGTCGCTTTGCCCTATATGATTCGTGTGATCGTACCGAAGGACGCGGAACCGGTTCGCCGCAAGATAAAACGAAAGCGGAAGGTAATCGGTCTGCGTCAATCCGAATCCTGGAGCGATGATCACGATCGGGGTAGTGGGTGAGATCTGATGGCGGGCATGGTCATCTGTCACGGCGATGACTTGATGCCGGACATTTCGGCATTCCCGTCTGGCGCTCACGATCGAAGAGCGGCCGACGGTACCGGCCAGAATCATGGAAGATCCGACATGCTGGGCGATGACTCGGTTAATTTCCCGTTCCGCGAAGGGCGTCAACCGGAAGAATCGAATACCAATGCGCTGTCCTGGTTGGGTGGGGCCACCTCTCAATTCGGATGGAACGGTCTGGTCTGGCGTCATGTACACGATACGGCCGTCCAGGATCGCTTCAGGGACATCCGGCTCATGCGCCCGTGGCTGTCCGAGATGGCTGGTCGAGGAAAAATGGACTGCGATGGGGTCTCCTACGGATCCGAGAGGCCCACTTGTTTGAAAACACAGGCCGCCGCGGCTGAAATTGATGACGAGGCCCAGCAGTGACTTGCTGCGCTCGCCGAGCGAGGAAAGGCCTACACGAACCGGGAGGGTAACACGGACCCTCAAGGTTTCCCGGTGGTCAGTTCCTCGCAACTGGGATTCGCCCGCGATGGCGTCCGGCTGTTCCAGCGTATCCGATGCCATGAGGAGGACGTCGACGGTTGCGTCGAGAGTGCGTGCCCGTGCTTCCTCGACATAGGACTCCAGGATTTTGTGCTCGGTGTTCGTGAGAGCGGTGAACAGGAACGCCAATCGGGAGGCCGGTGCTCCTGCTGTGGTTGGTTGTGTGGTCCTTCCCCGGTCATGAGCGGTCGCATGCAACTCGAATACGCCCGCAGCAGTCTTGAGCGTGAACAGAGCTGGTTGTTGGGCGAGCGGTGGAAGTCGCCCCGCGAGCTCTACGGTGGCTCCACGCAAATTCAGATCGGTCAGGGTGCCTTCGCGCACGGTATTTCCGATGGCCACGCGTGCGGGAAGACTGGTGGCGATGCGAACGTTCGTGCGGCGATCGGGCAGAGGTGGGGGAGCGGGCGAATATAAGGGTTGGGGCTGAGGAGGGGAGATCTCAGTGTGAGGCGCTGCGACCGATGAAGGCTCGGCGTGAGTGTGTGGCCACGCGACGGGAAGGGGCGGCGGACCTGGATCGCTGTTGGGCGGTGGCGTCGATCTCGTCGGAATCCAGACGGTGATCGAGAAAAGACCTCCGGCCGGGGCGAGCAGCTCTAATCGTCCGCCCAATTGTTTGACCAAGGTGTAGGCGTCAAAAATGTCGCTGGGCGTCTGATCGGCAGGGCCCTCCTCCGCAACGGTCGTGTCAGTTTCTTGGAGGCGTACTTCAATTTCAGCGACCGGTTCATGTGTGCGTGAGGTGGAGCCGAGCGCGGTTGGTGCGCCGGTTGGCTCGAGTGCCCTGGTGCTGATTCGAAGACCGTGGCGGCTCCCGGTCGCTGCGAGATGGCGCTGCGCATAGGAGGTCAGAACGCGGAGAAGTTGCATGACCGTATCGGAGTCTCCACTGAAGGGAGGCAGAGTCGGGGTATACGATCGTTCGATCCGGCCGGTGTTCGGAAACGAAGGGGACGTGGCCGCCAGGACGGTATCGAGGAGGTCGTTCACGTTCTTTCGGCGGGCGGTGAGTTCCGTTGCAGCCTGGACCAGGTCCGCTCCGATCCGAAGCGCGTCAGCTGCAGAGGCCGCCAGCGACTCAGCATGTTCCACCAGCCGGGACTCCCGAATAGATTGGAGCAGGAGTTGCGCCTGTGTGCGGATGGCTTGGTGAGGGTCGTGTAAATGTGTTGAGAGCGTCGAAAGGCGTTGAGAGAGAGCGAGCAGCCGATCGGTTTCTTGCAGCTGATGCTCCAAGTGGTGAATGGTTGCTTCTTGGCGGCGGTGTTGCGACACATCGCGCAAGATCCCTAAGGCGCCGCGGTACCGCCGTTCAGAGTCATAGAGTCCCTTCGCGCTCAACTCGATTCTGATGCGGGCTGGACTTGGCGAGTCCGGGGATGGCTTACGAATGAGATCCAGTTCGATCTGTCGAGATGCCCGTGTCCCGGTTCTCCGGTCGTTGAAACAATGTCGGGCCAGATCGAGTTGGTCTGACGGAACAATGACCGAGTAGGGAGTCCCGAGTAACTCTTCCTGTGAATATCCAAGGATTCTGGTAATGAGCGGACTCACGTAGGTGAACCGCCCATCCGTATCGAGCTCATACACGACGTCGTTCAATGCGTCCACCAGTCGGCCGTAGCGCTCCTGCGTTCGATCGAGCGTGAGACGCAGGTCACGTTTTTCAAAGGCATCTCGTGTGTACAACACCAACTCGGTGAGGAACGCGGGCGATTTCTTGTAGAGCAGAAAGTCCGCCCCGGCGTGCAACGCATTCAGCGCGGAGGTGGAGTCGCTACGCTCGGTTTGCAACACCAGGACGACTGCGGGAACAAGTCGTTTGAGCTCCGGCAAGATAGTCGTTGCACGTTGAGTCAGGAGGTTGTCATCGAGCAGGATGAGATGCCATGCAGCACGAGGCGCCCACTGGATCGCCTCCTCCAGGGAGTAGACTGCTTCGATTCGGCAGTTTGGAAAGAAGCCTCGAAAACTGAGCGTGGTCAGTTTGATTTCTTCGGCGATCTCGTTGACGAGGAGAATCGAGATGGGCTCACTCTGCGGCATAGCGCGTGTTCCGGTGTTTCTGAGCAAGCCGCTCTAACAGGCTCAGGTCAATGACGCCGAGCTGGTGCATTGAATATCACAAGTGCTGCTCAGAAACCCAGAGCAGGATGAGTTTTAATTGAAGATAATGGGGTTAGGACCCGTTAGCGTGAACAATTTTGAACGGACTGGAAGGTTGGAACTGGGCCTGCCGGCGGCTGTGGTCCGGCAGGCCCGTAAGGGAGTGATCAGAAGGCGGAGGCGGTCTTCTTCTCTGCCGGGCAGGATCCCGGGGTCATGTATAGCAGGTAATTCCCCATGCCGTGTTGGAGTTCAGTCTTCTGCAGAGAATGGTGGTAGACCATGACCATTTCATAGTCATCCGCCTTCGAAATCTGGAAGCCCTGACTGTCCTTATAGACTTGGTGAGGCAGGAATTCTCGGAGCGTACCGTCCCGTTCAACATCCGGGACGGTCCGGAGAAGGGTCTGTTTCTTGGTCTTGTTCTCCAGCGCGATCAATAGCAGTTCATCATGGCCATGCGGATATGCATACTTGACACAGCCGTCCATGCTGAATTTCAGTGGCGCCGTACGAACTTGAACGCCGGCCCCGATTTCGATTCCCTCGTCAGTCTGATCCGCCGGGCGATCGCCGAATTTGGTGAAACAGACGATATTGACCCCGACCTGATAGATGTCCATGGCCTGGACCGGTTTAGTCTTCGGCGCAAAATACATCGTGAAGGTTGCGATGACATTCTTGGTGGGAGGAGCGCCATGATAGAAGGCGACGACCGTCATGAGCTTATCATCTTTCGCGAGTTTCACACCGTATCCGTCAGGGAATTGCGTTTCCGCCATCTCAAGCCCCGCTCCGCCAAAGAAGAGTGGTTCGCCAGGGCAGGAGACGCTGGGTCTCGTGTTGTTGATCATCAAGATATGGTGCAAGTAATTTCTCGGTAATTCCTTCCCCTCGACCGTGGACAGGGCGGATTTGAAACCGATCAAATACTTGTCTTCGGGGAGCTGGAAATAAAACCGCGGCATGGAGTCGCCCATGTCACCTTCCCCATGGCCGGTGGGAAGATCGATCGGGCCGAAGGTCAGGGTCGCGGTATTTTCTCCATACGTGATCTTCGAGCCAACCTGCTTCTTCAGTGTGGGAATGGCATGGTGCTCATGTCCCCCATCGGCGTAGGCGGATGAGATCATGAAGACGCTCATGGCAAGAAGAATAAGGGATCTAAACATAAGTCCTCCCAGAGGAAATAAAGCTGTGATGGTGAACCGGACTCCGATTTGTTGGTTTGACGGAAGAGAAACAGAGTGGCTCATTGGGCGCTAGCCGATGGTGGCGATATTTTTTTCCAGTAATAGGTCCCGCCGTGTTCTTTCGGTGGAATATTTTTAGTCGCTTGGTATCGTGTGTACCACCAGATGCCCTTGGCTTCCTTGCCGTCTTCCGAGAGAAGGACTTCGAATCCGCCTTCTCGATCGTTGCCGGGCTGGTGCCACGTGCCTTGCCACAGCCGGTTTTCAATTTTCGTGGTGACGAACCGTCCCTGGTGTTGCGTATAGGGGCCGTTTCCGTTCTTGTCCAACGTCGCCTTATAGCGTTTTTCATCCTCCACTTCGAGGATATCCCAGTCCCCGCTCACATCCGGCATGGCCGCCGCCGGCGGATTGGTCACCCGAAGTTGTTGCGCGGGGGAGGCGCTCGATTGGGCCAGGGGGCCGTTCATCTGCGCGGAGCGAAATGACTCATGAAACGACAGCATCACCCATTGTCCGTTTCGGCGCTCCAGAACGCCCGTTTCGCGCAATGGGAGCAGCATGCGTTTGAGCTCGGTGCCTTCCTTAACGTACCGGGTATAGTCCAGTTCCATTGTGAACCACGCGACGTCTCCCTTGTGCCAGACCCTGAGCTCGCGGATCGGAATTTCAAACTTCTGAACACTGGCGAACTCTTCCTGCATCTCCCGCTCGAATTCCGACCAGCCCACGTACTTGCGTCCACCGACTGAAAAACTGGTGATATCGGCATCGTGCGCCATGAGACGAGACATGGTGGCCATATCTTTTTCGACGTTGGCTTTGACAAGTGCGCGAATGACGGTCTCCGGATCGGTTGTCTCCGGTGCCCCCGCCATGACCCCCGGCACCGCAAGCAGGGCACTCAACACGCTGCACACAACCATGGCTGTAGAACGACCCATTCGATGTCCCCCTGTGATGGAACTGTCCGATCGAGAGAATCGGTGAAGAATAGCACTTGAAGCTACACACTCTTGTGGAGCTTGTCAATATCGGCTCGGAGATCTGGGGTCATGTGTGCCCGATGACCACCACCGTGACGTTGTCCGTGCCTCCGCGCTCCAATGAGGCGTCGATCAGGTGGTCACATGCCCGGATCGGATCTCCTTTGGCATCCCTCATGATATCCCGAATATCGTCGTCCTCCAGCATCTTCGTCAGACCGTCCGAACACAAGAGCAGAAGATCCTCTTTCTCAAGCGGGGAGGAAGAAAGGGAGGGTCTCATCGGCGCCGACATACCCAAGGCTTTCGTCAGGACGTGCCGCTCAGGATGCGTGCGTGCCGTCTTTTCAGTCAGAATGCCACGGGCAAGGTATTTTTCGATCAGCGTATGATCGCGGGTGAGCAGGGTCAGCGCACCGGAGCGGAACCGGTAGGCGCGGCTGTCGCCCAAATGAGCCACATGGGCTTCAGGCGTGTCGGACGAGTGGATCAGTAGCATGACGAGTGTCGTACCCATGCCCTTGAGTGCGGGCTCCAACTGCGCTCGTCCCAGGATGGCGAGATGTGCCTGTACGATCAATTCGGTCAAGAATTGAGGAGAGGAGGTTTGCCCTTGGCGGAGCGTATCGGCCAATAATTCGGCGTGCGCTCTGATGCTGGCAATTGCCAATTGGGCGGCCACCTCTCCGCCGGCATGGCCCCCCATCCCGTCGGCGACAGCCCACAGACCTAGCGGGTCGATCGTAATGAACGCATCTTGATTCGTTCCCCGTACCAACCCGATCTCGCTGCGTCCGAT
>JABMDG010000337.1 GCA_015904045.1 Nitrospira sp. | reverse complement strand
GATCTGACTGAGTGCCGACGCCGCTTGATCCGGTCTGTACTCTTCCGGACCCGCCATTTCCATGATTTGCTTACCATGCCCACCAGTAATCAGCTGTTCTGCCCCGATTCTCCCAATATCCTTGGTGGAGATCATCGGAATCTTTGCCTGTGGCGCGATGAACGTCGGGAGGACGCCCTGCGCCTTGGCCGTACCAATCACCGGTGCCCAGTTGTCCATGAAATAACAGGGACGAAGAATGGTCAGGCGCTTGGCGATACAACCAAGTGCGTGCTCTCCATAACTCGCCGCCCGAATCGGGCCCGTCCCACCATGCAGATGCCCCCCGACAGACGACAGCAACACAACATGTTCGACTCCACTCCTCTGCACAGCTTTTGCAGCTCGATCCATCCGCACTCGTTGATCCGTCAACCAGGCCTCAGCCCCATAGTTTGGAGGCACCAACAAATAGACGCCTCTCGCTCCCTCAAACGCCTTGGTCAGAGCCAAGACATCGTCCAGTGATGCGACGGCCACCTCAGCCCCCTTAGCCTTCCATCCAGCCCCCTTCTCAGCCGAACGGGCGACTATCCGCACCGGCTGCTTCCTATGCAACAAGGTTTCGACGACCATCGACCCTGTATTGCCTGTCGCACCGACGACCACAAACATGATGGAACCTCCCTCTCTGTTCAATGCCACTCTCGTGTCTTCATCGTACTGCCATTAATGAACACCGCCCCGATCCTTCCCATGATGACGCCTGAACGCGGACCTGTAAAGCCGTTCCCCGGCATCGCTTCCAACCGTCACTCCATATCCCGCGATTCATCGCAGCCATGCCCGCTACACCCCGCCTATCGATAGCCATATTACTTTCAGTATATTAGTCCTAGTTAGAACAAAGTCAAGACCGAAAATTCTTCGCCGCGGCGCATTAGAACTTCTTCACCATTCCTTCACGCTCCGTTCACACCTGCCCAACCAAGATGGCATATAATGGGGGCCATCTCAGTCAGGAGTGCCGGCCGCGCAAGACTCTGTGCTGCGTGACTCCTGCTCAAGCGACGGCAAGTGTCGGGAGAGGCGATGCGGATTCTGTTGGTTGAAGACGATGTAAACCTTGCACAATTCATTCGCAAGGGCCTCAAGGAGGAGCACTACGCGGTGGATTTCGCCGCCGACGGGGAAGCGGGATTGGAGTTAGCCCTGAATAACCCGTACGACCTGTTGATCCTGGACGTCATGCTGCCCAAGCTGGACGGCCTGACGCTCTGCCGCCGAATCCGGGCCAAGGGCCACACCACCCCCGTCCTGCTGCTGACTGCGCGCAACACGCTGGAGACCAAAGTGTCCGGGTTCGACATCGGCGCGGATCAATTTATGCCGAAGCCCTTCGCCTTCGTAGAACTCCTGGCCCGAATCAGGGCCCTGCTGCGCCGAGGCGGCCAACAGCCTGCCATGAACCTTCAAGCCGCGGATCTGACCCTCGATCCGGCAACCCGCCGCGTCTGGCGAGCCGGACACGAAATTTCTCTGACCAACAAGGAGTATGCCCTGCTCGAATTCCTGTTGCGCAATAAGAACCGAGTCCTCACGCGAACGGTGATCATCGAACACGTGTGGGACATCAGCTATGACCCCATGACCAACATTGTGGACGCCCACATCCGGGCCTTGCGGGCGAAAATCGACCGTGACTTTTCGCCCCCGTTGATCGCCACCGTGCGCGGGGCAGGGTACATGCTGGAAGAGCCGAACGCAGCCGTATGAATTCCTTACGCAGCCTTATCAGCCGATCGACGCTCATCCTGCTGGGGGGACTCCTCCTCTTCTCCGCGGTCGTGTACCTCGCGAGCGATGCCCTGCTACACCGCTTCGTGGATGGACGGCTACTGGCGCTAGGGGAGACGCTGGCCGAGCTCGTCGAGCACCACCCCAACATCATCGACCAGAGCGGTACGGATCTCTCGCTTTCCGGCAAGGTAAGTCCGAACGAAAAGGAGCAGCGCGAGCTGCCGGGGGTGCTGCACGCGCTACGGGTCTTCTCGCCTGACGGACGGCTCATCTGGAAAAGCCCTAATGCCTCGGTACAGTTGTCTGTTCCGTCACATTTGCTTCAACGAGTCCTGATCGAACGGACCGTGTATGAGACCATCGACTCGCTGGACGGAACGCCAGCCCGGCACCTCTTCATCGCCAGCGCCCGGGAGGGACAAGTGCAATACATCCTCCAGGCGGAAACGTCCCTTCTCCACTACCG
This sequence comes from Nitrospira sp., assembly GCA_015904045.1. The sequence continues at coordinate 103 of JABMDG010000337.1, read as the reverse complement.
AACAGCGCTGAACGATCTGGTGCTGCTGTTGGCTCTCGGATCCGGCACCACCCTGCTGGTGACATGGATCGGCAGTCTTTGGCTAACCAAGAAAGTCTTGGCC
>JABMDG010000336.1 GCA_015904045.1 Nitrospira sp. | reverse complement strand
GCAGCGATTCTTCCACCCGATGCGTCATCATACAACGCTATCAAGGCGCACTACCTCGCTCGATTTCCACAAGCTGAGATGATGTTCGGCTTTAGTGACTTCGCCCTATGGGAGTTGCGATTTGAGGACGCCCATTTCGTGCTCGGCTTCGGCCAGGTCTTTGTCGCGACTGCCGCCGCTCCATCCCGGTGGGTGCATCAGAAAGTGGACCGACCACCTTCTTAACAGGCCTGACGGCAGGGCCTGTCACATATTTCGCACCAGGTCACAGGCTTCACGCCTGTCCGCCTTCGTCTAACGCGAGATATTCATCGATCAGCTGCTCCAACTCGTCCAGCTCCTGTTGCCGAACTTCCAGAAACCTGACCCCGAATGTTTGATCGTGAATCCATTGAACCTGTGCGTGTTCAATATAGATCGGTACGTCGGTGCCCGGAATGACCAGCTTCACGGTCACCTCCTTGCCGGGCTCCACCGTGAGCGAACTTTCAAACTTGGCCCCGCCGATCGACAGATCAATGGTCTCGCCTTCGATTTCGTGGGAATTCGCACACAGCCAACTCTTGAGTTGGGCGTGAACCCGCCGATGCCGACGCCGTTCCATAGCTCTGTACCATACCTCTTTCAGGCGTGAAACGCACGGCAAACTTCATCCGCCTCTACGCTCTCGTTCCCTTGCAAGTCCCCCACGCTTTCGTTATCGTAGCCCGCGATGGACCCACCCCGCTTGCGCCAACCACTCCTTGCCTGTGCGAGCGGTATTCTGCTACCCCTGTGCTTCCCTAACTTTGAATTCGAGTGGCTGGCTTGGATCGCGCTCATTCCCCTCCATCTTGCGCTCGATCAATGCTCACAACGCCGCGCGTTCTGGCTCGGATGGCTGACCGGCATCATCGCCTTCACCGGCATTATGGCCTGGGTCGTCACCGCCATGACGACCTACGGCAAGGTGCCGCTGCCCGCCAGCTATGCCATCCTTTTACTGCTGACGACATACCTTGGAGTCTATGTCGGGCTGTACAGTCTCTCCATCGTCTGGCTGCACAAGCTCATTCCACGATACGGCATTTTCTTCGCGCCCTGTTTCTGGGTTGCCTTCGAGTTGCTCCGCACGTATGCCCTTTCCGGACTCCCATGGTGCCTCCTCGGGTATTCACAATACCGGGAGCTGGACCTCATCCAGATCGCGGACCACACCGGGGTCTACGGCGTTTCATTCTTGATCGTGTCGGTGAATGTGGCACTGGCCGAGTTGGTCCTGTGGCTGATGCCGTTCTTCCGAGGGTTTCACCCGGCCAAGCTGCCGTGGGAGTTGCTCACGGCAACAGCGGCCCTCATGCTGCTGTCATGGGCCTATAGCGCCAGCGTGCTGTCGGAGGAGAGCCCAAAGCGACCCCCCTCCTCTATTACCGTGGGCGTCGTCCAACCCAATATCGATCAAGCCGTGAAGTGGGATGCCTCATTCCGTGACGAGACGATGCGCCGGTTCGACCGCCTGACCGCCATGCTCGGCGTCGAAACGGATTTGATCGTGTGGCCTGAAGCCGCGACACCGTTCATTCTCGAGCGGGAGCGGGAATACCAGCTCCAGTTAATTGATTGGGCGGCGCGCGCGAAGGCCCCGATCCTCTTGGGGAGTCCGGCCTTGCGGTATTACCCGGATCGCAGACCCTATCTATTGAACAGCGCCTATCTGCTGGGACCAGACGGCACCCTTCTGGGCCGGTACGACAAACACCACTTGGTGCCGTTCGGGGAATACATTCCGCTGAAAACATCGCTGTTGTTCTTCCTCGACAAGCTGGTGGAAGGGATCGGCGACTTCGAGGCAGGACCTGGCGCCACACTTCTGTCGTTCACCCCCAAATCGTTCAGCGGCGGCAATCCGTCCAGCTCGCGGCCCGTGAAGTTCGGCGTGGCCATCTGCTACGAAGTGATCTTCCCGGATCTGGTCCGCCAGTTCGCCGCCAACGGTGCCGAGTTTTTTGTCACGATCACGAACGACGGATGGTTCGGACCGTCGTCGGCACCCGCGCAACACTTCTCCATGGTGGTCTTTCGCTCGGTGGAAAATCATCGGGCCTTCGCACGTTCCGCCAACACCGGGATCTCCGGTTTCATCGACCCCTTCGGTCGCATCCTGGACGCCACCCCGCTGTTCACGGAGCATGCTCTGCGGGCCTCCATTCCCGTCGGCTATTCCCGAACATTTTATAGCTGGTACGGAGATGTGTTTGCCTACGGCTGTGCTATAATCAGCGCGCTCTTGTGTCTGTACGGCTACTTCCGCACCAAGGAACCCGCCCCCGACACAACCGCCATTGAACCCGCGTAACCGAAGAAGGATCGTTCTATGTTGGATGAAGTGCAAGGTCGAGTCCGTGCCATCGGCGAACAAATCTCCGAGTTACGGGGGCATCTTTGACCTCGCCCGCATGACCGCCGACCTGCAAGAGTTGGAAGCCCAGATGGGGCAACCGCATTTCTGGAGCGATGCCCGCACCGCTGCGGCCGTCAGCCGGAAGAAGGCGACGATCGAGCGTGAAGTGGAAACCTGGCGCGACATTGAAGCCAAGCTCGGCGATCTGAACGCCCTGCTGGAGCTGGCCACCGAAAGCGGCGACGCCGGGCTTGAACAAGAACTGGCCACCGAACTGCACCGGTTGGAGCCGCGCGTGGCGGCCCTGCGTCTGGAAATTCTCCTAGCCGGCGAACTGGACCCGAACAACGCCATTCTCGAAATCCATCCTGGCGCCGGCGGTACGGAATCGCAGGACTGGGCGCAAATGCTGCTGCGCATGTACGTGCGCTGGGCGGAGGCCAAGAAATTCAAAGTGGAGACTCTGGACTTGCTGGCGGGTGATGAAGCAGGCGTCAAGAGTGTGACCCTCTCGATCACCGGCCCTTATGCCTATGGATATTTGAAGGCGGAAGCGGGAGTCCACCGACTGGTGCGCATTTCCCCGTTCGACTCTAATAAGCGCCGGCATACGTCATTCGCATCTGTCTTCGTCTACCCGGAGCTGAGCGACGATCTCGATGTCGCGATCGAAGAAAAGGATCTCCGCATCGATACCTTCCGTGCGGGCGGCGCCGGCGGCCAAAATGTTAACAAGGTGGAAACGGCGATCCGCATCACGCACTTGCCCACCGGAATTGTCGTGCAATGCCAGAACGAGCGGTCGCAGCTGCAAAACCGTAACGGCGCAATGAAGATCTTGAAAGCCCGTCTGTTCGAACTGGAGCAGCAGAAAAAAGAGGCAGAGTTCAATGCGATCGTGGGTGAGAAGAAAGACATCGCGTGGGGCAGTCAAATCCGATCCTACGTGTTCCAACCGTATCAAATGGTTAAAGACCACCGGACCACTCATGAAACCGGCGACGTCTCCTCCGTCATGGACGGTGAGATCGACGGATTCATCGAAGCCTATTTGAAGAAAAAACCGGTGAAAGGCAGCGACCAACTGTCCGCTGTCGGCGGATCGGAAGATGACCTGTAAGATCGGTCCATCTGGTGCTTGGTCTGTCTGGTCTATCTGGTTCCGACCA
>JABMDG010000335.1 GCA_015904045.1 Nitrospira sp. | reverse complement strand
TATGGTGCAACTGCCAAGCTGTTAGGCGAACGCATCCTGGCGTCGGTCTTGCTGAACATTCGGTTAGGACTCAACGTGCATCGGGTAATGTACGGAGAGATTGACGGGTTTTCAACTGCGCTCATGCGCATCACACGAAAGGGAGGGTCCTATGTCCGTTGCCAAAATCATCGAGATCAGCGCCGAATCGCCCAAGAGTTTCGAAGATGCGATCGTGCAAGGAATTACCCGTGCTTCCAAGACCATCCACGGCATTAAGTCAGCCTGGGTGAAGGAGCAACATGTCGTGATCGAAAACAGCAAGGTCGTCTCGTTTCGCGTGGACCTGAAGGTCACGTTTGTACTGGATTGACGGGTAGCGGAGAGAGCAACCTCGTGTCACCGGCGGTTCAGGAGGAGACTCACCGGTCGCCGTCTATGAATCGGGAGGGGGTGGTGTGGCCTAGAATCAACCCTCACGGTGTCGCGCTGGCCGTTCTCGTCTGGTTCGTCACATTCACGGCAGTCGCGCAGGGTTCCGAGTCTCCGACCGAGGCGGTTCGCGGAATTCTCACCCAAGTGTTCCGTATCCTCGAAGATCCCGCACTGAAAGACCAGGCGAAGCTCATGCCTCGCCGCCGCATGCTGGAAGAGGCGGTCGCAACCCGCTTCGACTATGCCGAAATGTCGAAACGGGCATTGGCGACTCACTGGATTCCCCTTACTGCAACCGAACGAACGGAGTTTGTCGCGCTCTTCAAGAGATTTCTTTCTGACCGGTACGCCGAAAAGATCGAAGGATACAGCGGAGAACAGGTGGTGTATTTGGCGGAGCGGATCCAAGGAGCTTATGCGGAAGTCAGGACAGAACTACGCTCTGAGAAGACGGTCATCCCAATGGATTACCGCCTCATCTTGAAGGAAGGCCAGTGGCATGCCTACGACATCGTTGCGGACGGGGTGAGCCTGGTCAGAAATTACAGGAGTCAGTTTGAGGCGATCATTCGAGCCGACTCGTATCAGGAGCTTGTCCGGCGATTGCAACAACGGGCGGTCGGTGAGGGCAAGAAGTCAGGCATGTGAGGATGAGCCAGCCGACCTATCTTGATCGCAACGTGGTCCGACGAGCCGGCACAGGATTCAGAGGGAATGATCAAGCCCCGCTCCTACCATCCACCGATCGATCAAGTGCCGGCAAAATGGGGTTTTATGACATGAAAGGACAGGCTCAATGATCACTTCCATCGCCTTCACGGTCTACCCGGTTTCGAATATGGAACGGGCGAGAGCGTTCTATGAACATGTGCTCGGTTTGCATATGAGCTACAACTATCGGGACGTCTGGGTGGAATACGAGATCGGGAGTTCCACGTTCGCCATCACGACGACGGACATGGGCCATACGCCTGGCGCAAAAGGAGCGGTGGCGGCGTTTGAGGTGTCTGATTTTGAGTCGTTTATCCACAAGATGAAGCAGAGGGCCGTGTTGTTCGTCACGGAACCATTCGATACGCCCGTCTGCCGGATGGCGGTCATCGAAGACCAGGACGGGAATCACATCACAATCCACAAACGCCATGCATGACGCTCATTCAGCACACCCGATACAGGCCTCGCGTCAACTCGTTGCAAAAAGTCTTCATGCCGGCAAAGGCCAGCTGGACTTCGCGCTGGATCTGCGGGCGCACGGCCGCCAGCCTCGTCTCGCTCGCCGGAATGACCTCGACGACCACGGCCTGCGGCGAGGAAATCGGCTGGCCGATCTGGCTCGTGATCCAGACAGTCACGTCCAAGAGCCCGCGCACTTTCTTATGGATGTTCTCCGCCAACACCTGTGCCAGTACGTTGTAGATCTTCCCTACATGAGACACGGGATTCTTTCCCGGTGCAGCCTCGGCGCTGGCCGGTCGGCGAAGTGAGATGATTCCACAGA
>JABMDG010000334.1 GCA_015904045.1 Nitrospira sp. | reverse complement strand
TCGGTGAAGAAGATACAGGCTGAGCAACTAGCATCGGGTGAGGTTCACGTGGCGATCGGAACTCACGCTCTTATTCAACAGGGGGTGAGATTCAAGAACTTGGGGTTGGTGGGGGTCGATGAGCAGCATAAATTCGGTGTGCTGCAGCGAAAGACTCTGATCGACAAGGGCTACAAGCCGGACGTGCTTGTCTTGACGGCCACGCCCATTCCCCGAACATTGGCAATGACGGTCTATGGTGACCTTGATATCTCGGTGATTGATGTCCTGCCGCCTGGACGAAAGCCAGTGCGAACATTTCTTTTTCACGACGCGCAGCGACGGCGTGCCTATCAGATTGTGCGCGACGAATTGCGCGCCGAACGGCAAGCGTACGTGGTCTATCCGCTGGTGGACGAATCGGAAAAGATCGATCTTCAAGCAGCGATTCAGGGAGCCGAGCAGTTGCAGAACGGGGAATTGTCGGAATTCCGGGTCGGTCTGCTGCATGGGCGTATGAAAGCGGCGGAAAAAGAAGCAGTGATGGCCGACTTTAAGGCCGGCACGATCCAGGTGTTGGTCGCGACGACGGTGATCGAAGTCGGGGTCGATGTGTCGAATGCCACAGTCATCTTGATCGAACATGCCGAGCGGTTTGGCCTCGCGCAACTACATCAATTGCGCGGACGGGTAGGGCGGGGCAACCAGCAAGCCTATTGCCTCTTGATGGCCCGGCATCTGGGACGAGGAGGGGCGCAGTCGGGCGGACGTGCGAAGGGAAGTGAGGCGTCGGTGTCTACGGCAAGGGAACGTCTGGAGGCGCTTGTCCGGTCAAACGATGGATTTGTAATTGCCGAAGACGATTTGCGGATCAGAGGCCCTGGAGAGTTCTTTGGGTTGCGCCAATGGGGGATGCCGGAGTTTCGTGTGGCGAATCTGGTGCGAGATGCTGATCTGTTGGAGCAGGCCAGGCAGGAGGCCTTTTCACTACTGAAATCAGACCCAGGATTGAAAGAGCCGGCCCATCAAGGACTGCGAGAGGCGATGCTGCGGAAATGGGAGAAAAAGTTGGAGTTGGGTACAATCAGTTGAATGAACTGATACGCTGATAGGAGTGTAGGCTAACGAGATAGAATCCTCACTGTCAGCTTGACCATGATACCCTGTCAGCCGGGAGTCGTATGGGTTTGTTGCAGCGGATAAAAGATGACTTGCGTGCCGGGATCGCTACCCTGCGCCTGGGAACTGTCCATGCGGCAGGGCGTGCTCTTGAAGAGACGGAACTGCTCCGCATGAGACTAGAGCTCCGCAAGATCGAACAACAGTTGTCCGATCTGTACAAAGACATCGGCGAGCGGGCCGTCGATATGAAGGAGCGGGGCGAAACGGCAGAGCGGGTGGTGTACGACGCCGAAATTGTGCGTCTCGTCAAAGAGGTTGAGGTACTCAAGGCGTCGCAGAAGAAACTGGAAGCCGACATGGCAGACATTCGGAACGAGCAATGACCGAGCCGAGTCACCACCGGCGACGATTCGCCGGCATCGATATCGGTACCCTCACCTGTCGCTTGTTGATTGCAG
>JABMDG010000333.1 GCA_015904045.1 Nitrospira sp. | reverse complement strand
GGAATGGCTGTTGCCGCTGATGCGGCTTCTTCTTCATGCGGCTGATCGTCGAGCGACTGTTGCGAAACAGACGCTGTGGCACCCCCCAGTAGGCTTCTCCGGGAACAGTTGGCAATGGCCCGCAAGTGCGTTCCCGATGGTCAAGAAGAACACCCTACGACTGAATTCCCTCTTGCAGACAACATGGCCGTCATTGATAATGGCCCGTATGAGCAGTGAGAGGAACGCTCGGCCTCTTGTACGGCAGCTTGAGTTTTGGCTGATATCTTTCGGGATGTCGGTGTTTGCCTACCTGCTGGAGCGAATGATCCTGCGTTCGCTCAAAAAAAGTGGGGCGAAGCCGTAATTGTAATAGGTGGCTTCTACACTACGAGGGTTTACCGTCCGCGTAGCAGATCGAGAACCAATCCAATAATCAGTAGACCAGCGACGATCCCGAACGAGACTGAAACCCAATCCGCAGCTGTCGCTGAGGTGGCAGTGAGCCCACTTGCAAGGATACCTGCAGCAGCGGTCAGGCCCACTGCCAGACGCCGACCTGTCCGGCGAACCGTATCCTCGAGTGAATTCGCCTTAAAATTGACGACCATCTTCTGACCTGGGCTGGCCCCGATGAGGTGCTCAATCGCTTCGACGACCCGCTCAGCTCGTACTTTCAGCTTCTGTGACTGATACACCAGCGCTCGAGGGTCCAGGGCGGCACTCAGGCGCTTCAGCATCGATCGCATCAAAAACTTGCCCGCGACATCATACGGATCGAGCTTGGGATCCAGTTGCGCCGTTGCAAGTTGAATCTGCGCAAGCGCCTTCGCCGCAAGGGTTAATGATGCCGGCAGTGGAACCCCATGTCGAATCCCGATCGCACTCATTTCCTGGAGGATCGGTCCGATCTGCATATCGCCCAGAGCCGCCTTACGGTATTTTGAGATCATTTCGCCGATGTCACTCTGAAAGTGAGGCACATCCAGATCGCTCCGATCAAGCGACCCGGCCATCATGAGGACCACGTCGCTCAGGAACACCGTATCTTCTTTCCACAAGGCCATCAGCAGCAACAGGAGGTGCTCACGCACCTTGGCGTCCACCGCCCCGACCATGCCGAAATCCAGGAGGTAGATACGATCCTTCCACCACATGAGATTGCCGGGGTGAGGATCGGCGTGAAAAAACCCCTCGACGATGATCTGTTTATAGAAACTTTCCAAGAGCTGACGGGCGGCTTCAACACGCTCTGGACCGTCCGGCGCCTGAGCAATCTGCACCCCCTGAATCTCTTCCATCACCAACAACCGGCCGGTCGACAGCTCTCGATACACGGACGGGACCGCCAAGCGGTCATAGTCTGCAAGCACCACTTGCATTCGGCTGATGTTCTCAATTTCCTGACGGAAATCGAGCTCACGCTGAAGCGACGTCGAGAGGTGCTTGAACACCGCCTCCATATCCACCACTTGATTCAGCGCGTGACGTTTGCCGACTTTCTGGGCAAACATCTCCAGGAGGGCCAGATCCTGTTCAATTTCCGTTCGTGCCGTAGGCCGCTGAACCTTCACGACCACTCGGTCACCGTTTTCAAGCGTTGCTCGATGAACTTGCGCAATGGTCCCGGCCGCAAGCGGCTTCGGGTCAATAGACTCGAAGACATCCTCCCACGGCACCCGCAATTCCTGCTCAGCCACACGCA
>JABMDG010000332.1 GCA_015904045.1 Nitrospira sp. | reverse complement strand
CATTGCGCCGGATCAAGTCTACGACATGGTGGTCTTCGCGGCCTTGGGCGTGTTTCTTGGCGGAAGAATCGGGTACACCCTGGTCTACAATTTCCCCTACTACTCGGAGCATCCCCTGAAGATCATCGCCGTCTGGGAGGGCGGCATGTCCTTTCACGGCGGCCTGCTCGGCACCATTGTGGCACTGCTGTGGTTCAGCAAGCGAACCGGCATCCCTGTCTATACGGTCGCGGATCTGGCCGCGGCCGGCACCCCGATCGGGCTCGGATTCGGCCGGCTCGGCAACTTCATTAACGGCGAGCTCTACGGAAGGGCAACCGACGTGGAGTGGTGCATGGTATTCCCCGGAGCAGGTCCGGCCTGCCGGCATCCCTCCCAACTCTATGAAGCGGGGCTTGAGGGCCTGCTGCTGTTCACGGTGCTCTGGGTCATCGGACGGAGGACCACGCCGCCGGGCACGATCTTCTGGAGTTTTCTGACTGGCTACGGCCTCTGCCGGTTATTCGCAGAACTTTTTCGAGAGCCGGATCAGCACATCGGCTTTATGTTCAGTCAAATCACCATGGGACAGATTCTTTCTGTTCCCATGGTAGTAATCGGAATAGTCATGCTGGTCTGGGGATATACCAAGCCCTCACATCGCACCTCGTCCATAGAGAAAATCTAAGTTCCGGGTTACTTGTCTCGAAATACCCACCTCGAGACTGGCTCAGTACGGCATCTCGTCGTCGTCCAATCCGACATGGTGCCCCAGTTCGTGCACCACGGTGTCGTAGACCTCTTGCACCACCTCCTCCGCAGTCTCACACTGGCGGAGGATTGGCCCCCGATAAATCGAAATCTTCGCCGGCTGCGTCCCGCCGACCGTAAAAAACGACTCTTCGGCCAATGACTGGCCTTGATAGAGCCCCAGCAGCTCGTCCTCGCTGTCGAGTTCGAGGTCTTCCACCACCTCTCGCGGCGGCTCTTCCTCCACCACGACGGCGATCGATTCCATCAGCTTGGCGTAGGGAGGCGGCAGATCGGCAATCGCCTGCTGAACCAGCTTTGCAAAACCTTCAGATGAGATATGCGCGTGCCCGGCCATTACACAATCCCTAGGTCTCCAGTTCAATTGCAGCGCCGCACCGCAGAAAGAGCAGGTGCAATCGAGGGTCGGCGCTCAGGCTTTGTTTCACCGCAGCCTTGTATGCCTGACCTTGCACACGATACTGCTCTGCGCGACCCGCGGCCTGGGCAAGCGAGACCACATCCGTTTTATAGTCTGCGATCCACAACTCTCCATCAAGCCGGTAGATAACGTCGATCACCCCTTCCATCACCTGTCTGTCACCCCACGGCATGATGAACGGGACTTCACGGCCAAGGATCTGCGACGATCGGAGCCGCGCATAGGCGTCCGATTGCCCGAAGGCCGCAAGAAGTTCGTTCACAGACTCAGCAACCGCTGTAGCATGGGACTGATCGTCAGGCTCAAGGACGGCCTGAAGGACCGCGCCTGCCTGCCCCAGTAACTTGGAGGGGTCCTGCGAAAAATCCCATTGCTCGAGCAGGCGATGGACCACCACACCGGCCAACCGGCCAACCGCCGCATGGTGTCGAACAGGAGTCATTTCACGCCTGACCAGCGCCACTCCTCTGCCCAGCGACGTCGGCGTCACGGATTGCGGAGTCTCACGAGCTTCTGTCCATCGAGCGCTTCGTGCTCCCCACAAGGCCGCCATTTCTCGAGGATCGATCAATGCCGCGCCGGCTGCCCCGTCCAATCGCCGGCGGGGACGCCTTCGTTCCGGTGCCGTGACAACACGATGGGGAATCCTGCCACTGCCGATTTCCAAGGCTTCGGTCGAGGCTACTCCTATCTCTCCCACGCTGATGCTCTGCAGCAGCTCGAAGGCCGTTTCGCCAACAGAGCGGGCGGTGATCCCCCCGGACAACAGTACCAATTCCTTCGCTCTGGTCATCGCCACATAGAACACTCGTCGCCGTTCCGCGTCTTCACGCAGCCGCAGCTTATGCTGGACCAGCAAGGAGCCGAGCGACCGACGCTGGTCCAGAGAGAGGCCATAGGTTCCGCTCGACCAATCATAGGACACTTGCGGGGTGCTCCGTTCCCGCCCGCTCCCCTGATGAAGTCCTGGCAGCACGACGATCGGAAATTCCAACCCCTTGGCTTTGTGAATCGTCAACACATGCACGGCTTCGAGGGACTCCTCGGCAAGCGGGCTCTCCGACTCGTCCGGTTGTTCTTCCAGCCGGCTGATCATGAGATCCACGAATCCACTCAGAGTCATATGGGGCCGGTCGGCCAATGACGCGGCCGCCTGTTTGACCTTCATGAGATTCGCCACGGCCTGTTCGCCATGGAGCGACGCAGCGGCCAGATCAAGAAGCGGCAATCGGTCGAACAGCAGTTCGATCGCTTCGGCCAAAGGGAGAACCGGCATGGCCCGGTGGAGCCAGGCCAGATGTTCATAGAGCCGCCTCACGGCAGCAGAGCGGGCATGCGTCCATGTCTCGAGGTGCGCCGCACGGAGATAATTAAAGTGCCCCGCCTGCTTGAGCTCATAGAGGTCCCGATCCGTCAGCCCTCCAAGCGGTGAGCGGAGGAGACCGGTCAAGGCGATCTCGTCATGAGGATGATCCACGACACGCAACAGATTGACGAGATCGATCACCTCTTGGCGGCGATAGAAATGCTTTTCTCCCTCGATGACGTAGGGGATATCGTGACGGCGCAAGGCATCGAGATAGGCATCGGCCTGCGTGAGCTTTCGGAACAACAAGGCCACATGGCCCGGTTTCACCGAAGGGCGGCTCAGGACCTCGTCCATCAGCCAGCGAGCCAGCACCTCACTCTCGGCTCTTGTCGCCCCTGCCGCGTCGAACGTGTCTGCGTCCCCGTTCGGCGTCGTGACACAAAGACGCACTCCGGGCTCGATGGATGCCGGGCGCCGTTGGGGGCGCACCTCCAATCGAACGTTCGCCGGCTGGACCAGCGGCCGGCGCTCGAACAACCGATCGAAGACCTCATTCACCGGCTCCAAGACTGCGGCGTCGCTTCTGAAATTCGTCGTCAGTGTCCGGACGATGCCGCCATCGGCCGCGACTTTCTCCACGACCCGATCAAAGGCCTCGATATCGGCGCGCCGAAAGGCATAGATCGACTGTTTGGGATCTCCGACAATGAAGAGTTTCCCCGGTTCGAGCGCCATGTCACGCCAATGAGCCGCCTGGCTCCCCTGCCGTTCCGAGACGGCGAGGATGATTTCGTACTGCACCGGGTCAGTGTCCTGAAACTCATCGACCAACACGGCGCGATAGTCCCGTTTAATCCGTTCACGAACAGACGGGTGTTCGAACAGCAGCGCCCGAGCCCGCGACAGCAACCCATCAAACGAAAGCCAGCCCTGCCGGGCGAAGGTTTCGCGGATGCTCCGTATGACCGGCCCGACCAAGTTCAACAGGTCGTTCAAGAATACATGATCGACCGACAGAAGCTGTTGCGCCGTCTCGATCATCGTAGCGGTCTCTCGGAAATCGCCCTTCTCCCACCCCGCGACTACGTTTCCCAGATCTTTGCCGAGCCATTCACGTTCCGACATCGTCACGTCGTGCCGGCCCTCCAACCCCTTTTCCGCCACCAGGCGCAACAGCGATACCGTGGCGGCAAGCATGTGCTCGGCCTTACGGCGTTTCGGCCGGTCATAGACGTCCATGAGTTGCTCCGCCCGGGCGCCCAGTTGCCGCATCCATTCCGACAGGGCCGGCGACACCACCGTCGAGGCCAGTTGCTGCTGTAGAACATTGAGGTCGACTAATTCACTGCACAAAGACCAGGCCAGCGATCGAACCGATTCGAGAGTGGTTGACGCCAACACCGATCGCCACTGGGGATGGTGTACTCCGGCCTGGCTCAACTCCTGGTCGAGCCAGCAATCCCACGCAACCGTGAACAGTTCGTCAAACCGCGCGCCGTCGTCTTCTTTGAAATCGGGATCAACGCCGCATTCCAGCGGATGAAGCCGTAAGAGGTGCGCGGCAAAACTGTGAAGCGTGCCGATCTGGGCCTTTTCGATATCGTGAAGTCCCGCCCGGGCACGCGCCGCAATTTCGTCGCCGCTAAGCCTGTAGCGTTCTCGCAAGTCTTCGTGTGAGACCGCTCCCCCGTCGCCCGGCCGCATCCCTTCGCCCGGCGGATGGGCGAGCACGGCGAGCCGCTCGCGCAGCCGCACTTTCATCTCGGTCGCCGCCTTGTTGGTGAACGTCAAGGCGACGATCTGCGTAATCGGGACCGGAGCCGGCTCTTTCATGAGTAGATAAACGAGGCGATTCACGAGCAGCGTCGTCTTGCCGGTCCCCGCCCCGGCCACGACGACGACGTTGCGATCGAACGTCGTCTCGGCCGACTCCCGAGCCATGCGATCCGGAATCAGAAGCTCGTTAGTCATCGGCCACCTTCTGGGTCCGAAGCAGCTTCAGCGCTTTCGGTTCGGCCGCGCGATAGGCTCGCCACCACGTTGGAGCATGTTCTCGCCGGCAGACCACTCGGAATTCGCATCCGTCGCAATAGCCGTCCGGAAGAATAAAAAACCGCCCGGCCCGAATTCCGGCCACCAGCGTGCTGATCGTGCGCCGGATGAGCGCCCCGGTATCTGATGCCCACGACATCGTGTCAAAGGTCGAGCGACTGATGGCAGCCGGCCACTGGGGCGCGAGAAACAGAAACTGCACCTGGCTCGGTGCAGGCTGCCCCGGAACGGTGAGACAACTATAGAGCGGAGGCTGCAGCCGATACCCGCGGACCGCGGACTGGGCCAGGTGACGGTCTTCCGGTTTCATGGCTGAGCCGACCTTGAATTTATAGTCGAGCACGCGTACGGCGCCGGAGTGTCGGTTTCGATCGAGCCGATCGATGCGGCCACGGATCTTCAACAATCCTTCGTCAAGAACACCGGGAATGGTTCCTGTTCCGTCCACCTCAAAGGCAATCGGTTCATTTGGAGCGTCGGCGTGTTCCGCTTCGTCGGCTTTCACCGCCGCTTGCACGAGCGTCATCATCTGTTCTTTCGCCAGCTCCCACAGCAGATAGTGGCCCGTCCGATGCTGCGCGTCCAGGTCTGTCGCCGCCTGTTCGACCGACGCACGGACCATCTGTTCGATGGCCTCGTCTGTCACCCGTTCAGCCGGCCACCCGGCCTGCACGAGATGTTCATAACAACGGCGCAACGCGGCGTGACAGAGGGTTCCGATCAGCGCCGCATCCGGTTCTTGTCTGATTGCCATGCGGGTTGGTTCGAGTCGCAGCACATCCGCGGCAAAATATTGGAAGGGGCACCGCGCATACCGTTCGAGCGGCGTCGGGGCGACGCCCCGTGTGATAAGCCGGGTCCAATGCGGCTCGACCGCCCCGGTCATCCCATCGAAAGGATTCAGTGTCACACCATCCTCTTCGATTCGACCGAGCGCCTCGGCCGCATGGCGGAAGGTTTCCGCATCGCGCCCAAACGCCTGTACGAGCTCGATCGGGTTTTGCCCGTTCAGGGCCAGCCACCGCGTCAGTTCAGCCGGAGGGAGAAACAGTTTGATGGCCGGCCGCTGCAGCACTTGATCGCTCAGACGGCGAGGCACCATCTCTATCGGTTGTTCATCCTGACCGAACCGGCGCCGGACTTCTCCGAGATACGGAGAGGCGGCCAACATCCGCCCTGATTCATCGGCCCGTTGATAAGAAAGGTAGAGCCGTTGGCGCGCCGCCTGACAGAGCAGATGGAAGAGCAATGTCTCTGCTCCATACGCCGTCAGCTTCTCGTCGATCTTAAATCCAAGCGTCTCGTCGAGCACGCGCCGGTGGCGGTCCCGAAGAAAGGCATCTTCCCGGATGTAGCGGGGGAACACTTTATCGTTCACACCAAGGACAAACAGGCCTTTGAAGGGCACCCCTCGCGCCGCCATCACGTCGAAGACCATGACCCCCTGTGACGAGCCATCGTGCAGGGGCGTCGTCGTTTGCTCGAATGCATGGGTCAGCAACTCGACGAATTCGGCCCAGGTCATCTCCTCATTCAGCGGCTCCAATTCGATGAGCGTGATCCAGATATGATCGATCGCGTCCCATATCATCATCTGGCGAACACTCTGAACGTCTTCGGCATCCGATTCCCCCGCCTCAGGCCGGCGCAGGCGCCGTTCGACGAGTGTTCGACAAGCCGTGACCATCCGGCTGATCGTTCCGCGCGACGGCAGGACCGAACAGTCTTGGATAAGCTGTGAGACCACCTGCCAGCACAGGGTGATGACCTCCGGCGCAATTGACAGAGAATCCGCGAGGATCTCCTCGCCATCAAGAACGAATGACACGTGGCTCGCCAGCTCCAGCCGTTTCCACTCCTCGACCCCGTGCGTAATGTGCAGGGCTTGAACCAGCTGTTTCCACTGTTCGGGCCGGTAGAACGCCGAGAGGGCATCATACAAATCGGTGGTATAGAGCGGAGACGTCACGACATCCAGGACCGACGCGCGATACAAATCGTTCAACGGCAAGGAGGCCAGCTGCAAGATGAGCTTGCAGATCGGTTCCTGAATCAACGGCCTCGACGCGGTCGTGCAAAAGGGGATCCGATGGCGGTCGAAGATTGGCTGGAGATGCGCACTGTAAGGATCCAGCGTACGGGCAATGACGCCGATCTCGTCGAATCGATAGCCGTGAGTCTCAACCAGATCGAGAATCGTGCGGCAAGTCGTGGCCAATTCTTCCTCTGCCCCAATCACGCTCCGGATGCTGAGATGGACGGAATGTTGGGCCGCGGGGGACGATCCCTGCTCTAATCGAATCGCCGCACCATCCGACATCGCCAGCGGCTGGATATAGCGATCGAAAAATCGCCGTGCGAATCCGTAGGCCGGATCGTCCTCCAGCGGGAAGAATAGGGTCGTGTCCTTGGCTCGACTGACGGCTTCAAACAGAGACAGCTGCACCTGCGTCAGGTCGTAGAATCCGTAATAGAACACTTCCCTCAGCGACTGGAGGAACGAAGCGGTCGGCACAGAGGAGATGAGCGCCTCAGCCAGGTCGTCTGGCGTCCCAACCCCAAGCGTCCTGCCCGCTTCCTTCACGCCCGCATAGAGTGCCACAAGCGCGCCGAGCCACTCCCGGTCTTCTTCCTCGAAATAGCCTTCATGGAGGCCTTGCCGCGCCGGCCCTGGCTCGACACCCGCGTCCTTCAAGTCGCGAATCGTCGCCCAGAGTGCGCCCCATGTGCCGGATGATTGCCCGACCCGTTGTAACGGAGCTTGGCTGTGGAGCGTGCTATGAACAATGTGCCGGACCAGTTGTTCGAAGAACAGCTCGTCAACGACCCGCGGCAACGGAGGATTGACTCGCCCGTCTCCGGCCAGACGCAGAGCCAATTGATGGAAGGTCAAGACATGCAGGTTGAGCAGCGACAGCCCATGTTCGACGGCGAGCAGCGTGCGAAGACGATCGGCGAGCGGCTTGGAAGGAACGAAGATCCCAATCGGCGCAAGAGGGTCAGTGGCCTTCGCGCGTATGAGATGATCGACAAGAGCGGATTCGAGAGAAGGATGGAATCGACCGGTGACGATGCGGAGCATCTAAAGCGTATCTCGTGAAGCGTATCTCGTGAAGCGTGAAATGCAGGATAGAAAGAATGTGTGTCTCATCTTTGCTTGCGAAATACGCTTCACGCTTCACGAGCGACGAGTTTAGCCCGTTTCCGGCCCCAGCAATTCACCGTTGCAATCGACGCAGGCCCAATCCCCGTCGATGAAGGACATGGGATCGCCGCAGATCGGGCAATCCGGCGGAGGCCCCTTGGCGATGAGCGGGAGAAGATCCGGAAGCTCATTATCATCGTCGTCCATCGGCTCCTACCCTTCGCGCTGTTTCAGCTTTAATTGAATCGCCTTTTCCGCGCTCTCCCGGCTCGGAACCCCGACGAACGTCAATCGCCCGTCGATGATGGTGGCGGGTACCGCACGGACGGAATGGCGATCCGCCAACTCTTGACCGTCTTTCGTCGTGATATCCACTTCCCGATAGGAAAAACTGTACTTCACTTTGAGTTGCTTCCACAGGCTCTTAGCCGAGGGACAGGCGCCGCAACTTGGCGAGACGAGTAACGTAATGTTTGGCATGATGTTCCAGAAAGTGATCCCAAGCTATTCTAACGTGGCGATCTTAGCACCCGCTGAAAAGACGGCGCAAGGCGCGGAACCAGGACTGGTCAGAGATCACGTGGCGCCCGCAACGTCACACGTTTCACGATTCGAAAACCTCGGGCGCGTGCGTCGCGCAGGATCGCGCGCCGGATCTCCCGAGGCAAGGCCTCCGGAGCATGGACACCGGCGAGGTGACGGGGAAAATGTTTGACAAACAGCGCCGCCATGCCTGCCGTCGCCCACGCGATGGGCGACCGTAACTCACCCTGCCGGCAAAGCAGATACAAGCTCGGCATAGTGGCATCCCATCGAATCGTCATCCGGCGGTTATCTTTGAACCCCTCAACCACCACGGCAGCCGCAAAACGCGCATTGTGAAGGATCCCCCGCTGTATCAGACGATCGACCGTACCGGGCGTCGGCGTTCGCGGAAAGCGTGCGGACACGAGCCCTCGCGATTTCCTGAGCTTGCCCTGGCGATACCAACGTCGCAGGCGCTCGGCGTCCAATCCGCCGATTTTGGCATCCATCGACCGGAGCGGAATCACATGGGGCACCGTGACGACTTCATCTTGAGCTGCCAGCATGACCGGCACCGGACCGATCGGCGCCGGGAAACGAAACATTTCGCGCTCCCCAAATCGCTGACCGAGCGAAAACCGGCCGCCATGGTAGACGCGGGGCCGCGAGACAGCTTCGTCAAAGGACACTTCCGCCGACCATTGCGATACCGGATGCTCGCTCTCAGTGGATTCATACAGCCGAACCTGAACGGTCTCGACCGAATCCAGCAAATCCGCCGCCGCAGCCACAAGGAGATTGGTCAGCCCCGGCGCGACCCCGGCATTAATAACTGCCGCCCGACGCTTCTCCAGGAAACGCTGTGTGAACTGTACCTGTTCGGCGCAATAGGGGCTTGTTGTCAGATGAGAGGCCATATCGAGATAGTGCACTCGCAAACGGAGGGCTGCCCGGATGACAATCCGATTGCATACAGCAGGAAGGGCGTTCACCACCAATTGGGTTCCTCGCGCGGCCTTTATGATGCTCCAGATATTGCGAGCATTCACCCGCTCGACAGTCACCGGAAGCTTGGCCCCCAGGAAACGGCGAGCCCGTTCCGGATCTCGATCCCCGCACGTCACATGATGGCCCTGGCGAGTCAGGAGTTGAACGAGATATGAACCGGTTGCTCCGACACCGAGCACGAAAATCCGCATGGGATCGGGAGCTTACCATATCCGGTAGGCCCTGATACCTAGGCCTTTCGTTCACCCCTGTAGCAATCCGCCGTGAAACCAAGACCGTTTCCATTTAAATGCTGTCCCAAGTCGTGGAGATTCGCTTTCGAATCTCCCCCTCGCACGTCTCATACAGTCAGCGGACAGTTGTCGGTTTGACTTCCTGCACAGGAAGGCGCAGCATGACTCATCTCATTTAGACAAAGAGGTGTTCTGTGACCCCTTGCTAGGTTTCGCCGAACCCACCAGAGAATGTCATCCGAGCACAGCACCACGCCCTCCTGGTGTCCAT
>JABMDG010000331.1 GCA_015904045.1 Nitrospira sp. | reverse complement strand
ACCAACAAAACCTTTTTATTTATTTGCACAACATTTTTCAGCAATTGCGGCCGCTGGCCCAATTGCAGGTCCTATCATTGCTTGCCAACAATTTTTTGTAAAAATTTCCTTCTTCTAAATATCTGAAAACCGCATCGGGCAAGAGGTACTGCAGGGAAGCCGCGCTCTCCATCTGGAGAAAGTGCCGAAGCAGGGAGGAGGCGCATAAATCGCGGAGGAAGAAGGCGTCGCGCCCTTCGTCATTTTTCACGACAAGACGCTCCGCACGATCGCCAGCCACAAGCCCGTCACATCCGCTGCGCTTTTGGAAATTCCCGGCATTGGAGAAGTGAAGGTTGAGCGGTACGGCCGGCGAGTGCTGGAACTACTGACTGGGGAGTGAAGCTCACCCTTCCCACCGGGAATATTGCGCTTCGCCAACTGCGGCGCAATCAGAGGTTCCCCGCCTTCGCGAAGCGGTGCTGAAGCTCGCCGTAGGTCTGCGTGACCGGGAACTGCGGAAATTCTTTGGGGAGATGATCGGGCGGCTTGAAGAAGAACCCGGCATCCGCCTCGCCCAGCATGGCGGTGTCGTTGTAGGCATCGCCGGCCGCCATTGTAAAGAAGTTCAGTGCCTTCAAGGCCGCGACGGAATGCTTCTTCTGATTCTGCATCCGCATGTGATAATTGACGATGCGGCCGGTGCCGTCGATCTCCAACTGATTGCAGAAGAGCGTTGGAAAACCCAGCTGCCGCATGAGCGGCAACGCAAACTGGTAGAACGTATCCGATAAGATGATGACTTGGCATCGCTCGCGGATCCACTTCACGAAATCCGTCGCCCCTTCCAATGGCCCCATCTGTCCGATGACCTCTTGAATGTCCCCGATCTTCAGCTTATGCCGGTCCAAAATCGACAACCGTTGTTTCATCAGTTTGTCATAGTCGGGCATCTCGCGAGTCGTTACCTTCAATGCTTCGATCCCGGTCTTCAGCGCAACGTTGATCCAGATCTCCGGCACCAGCACCCCTTCCAGATCCAAACAGACGATGACGGGCTTCTGCATCAAATGTCTTCCTCCCCTCTGATTTACACCGTCGACTCATTGGCCGGCGGTTCATTCCCGGATTGTTGAAAGGTCTGGCTTAAGAACCGCCATACCTTATCGAGCGCCGTATCAAGCAGCTGAGTCCCTTGCCAGGTCCTGCGACTCTCGTGCTGGTGCCGTTCTGCCCAGTCTAATGCAATGGGTAGCGGAATCAGCCTGGGCGGTGTGTTGGTCAGCTCTCCCCACAACAATCCCAAAACAGGGCCGATCCGAACCGGCACAGGGATGGGCACAACAGGATTCTTTGCCATATCCTGGCACTGTTCAGCCGGCGACGTGACCAGCAATTCGCGGCAGGCTGCTGGGCGCTCTTCGTAAATGGAACAAAGATCGTCTTCAAGGAAAGAACAGGGCATCCGCAGGGCATAATAAGCCTGATTGACTGGTTCCAACGTGTCGTCGTCAGGCGCTTGGGAGGACTCGCCAAGCGCAACCAGTTGATTCCAGAGTCCGTGCGTCAGGAGGACGGATTTGGCTTCGGCCAATCGTGCGGCGATGCGTTCCTGCTGTTCGGTAGGCAAGGACTGCACGAATGCTCTCAGGGCAAAGGCTTCCGGTGGTGAGAGCGGCACCAGCATCCGACAACAGGCGGCACACCCTTTGCGGCACGAGCGAGATTTTCCCTCTTCCGAGCTCCTCGCTTCTTCCAGCGCCTGGGCCTCCTCTCCCAATCGCCTCATCAAGGGGACAATGGCGGTCACCGGAACGAACGCAGTCGGCACATCGACCGCCGACGTCAATCGGCCGGCGGGCGTGTTGAGCGCGATTTCGAATCGTTCAGTCGATGGGGTGGTCACAGCTTTGGTGCTCAAACTCTTTTAAAGAGAGGGCCATCATAGAGAAGGTTTTACGGGCTGGTCAACCGCGACCTGTGACATGAGAATCTTGCTCCTCTGCGAAAGAAGTTCGATAATGCCCCATGGACTCGCCGATCCTCCTATCGGGCCATGTCATCGGGCTGCTCAAGGAATACATGCGTGACCTCATCGATCAAGCTGCGCAGGAGACCCATGCAAACGAGCAGTTCGGATTCAGCACAGCGCCGTATCGGTCAGATCAAGCCATTTCCGATCTGCTCGCTTTGCTGGATGACCGTATCGAGTCCGAGGGGATCCAGGTCGGCCTGCCGGTTGACTTTCTCCATCGCATGTGGACGTTGTGCAACGAAGCAGCTCCTCACCTGTCCGAACGAGTATGGCTGGAAGGCAATATCGACCATCACCATGCGGGCAAGGCCAGGATCAGAGAGCTGACCTATCGGGCTTTGATCGACTTCATCGAATCACGCTCACGAGAGAGATCCTGACGTATGCATCGTCGCCCTGCCTCCTTGTTCTTGTGCATCACCGTGGGCGTCCTGGCTCATCTGGCTACCGCGCACCCCAGCGTTGCTGGCCCCGATTCGGCTGAGATCCAGCACGAGAGGATCGCCTTAGTTCCCATCGTCAAAGGGAATCTTGAGAACCCGCTGTTTCTGACCCATGCCGGTGACGGCACGGCACGGCTGTTCGTCGTCGAGCAACCAGGCCGTATTCGCATTCTGGACCAGGGTGTGCTGATTCCGAGCCCCTTTCTCGACATCACCGACCGAGTCCTGTCCGGCGGAGAACGTGGCCTCCTTGGGCTGGCGTTTCACCGGGATTTTCGCCGCAACGGGCGCCTGTTTGTGAACTACACCAGAAAGCCGGACGGAGCCACAGTGGTGGCGGAATACCGTCGTGATTCATCCCCAAACGACGCCTCGCGCGAGGAACGCATCCTCCTGGTAGTGTCTCAGCCTTATGCCAATCACAATGGCGGTATGATGGCTTTTGGCCCTGACGGCTATCTGTACATCGGCCTCGGCGACGGAGGCTCGGGCGGGGACCCTGGAAATCTCGCTCAAAATCCGAACGAGCTGTTGGGCAAGATTCTCCGGATCGATGTCGACCAAGGAGATCCGTATGGCATTCCCTCGGATAATCCTTTCGCCGTGCGGGGTGGCCGGCGGGAAATTTATGCCCTGGGCCTCCGCAACCCTTGGCGGTTCTCCTTCGATTCCAAGACGGGCGATCTGTGGGCCGCTGATGTCGGACAGAAGAAATGGGAGGAGGTCGATCTCATCGTTCGAGGCGGCAACTACGGTTGGCGAGTGATGGAGGGCGTACACTGTTATTCTCCAGCGTTGTTTTGCGAAACCAAGCAATCCATCGCGCCGATTCTCGAATATGGCCATGACAACGGGCGCTGTTCCATCACCGGAGGCTATGTGTACCGGGGCCGTGCGGCAAGCCTCGCGGGACGGTATCTCTACGGTGACTACTGCAGCGGTGAGATTTTCCTATTATCCAAAACGCAAGCGGGAACTCCAAGCCAAACTCCTGACGTGGCTCTGAAGACACCGTTCAGAATTTCGTCTTTCGGCGAGGATGAAACCGGCGAACTCTACGTGCTGGACCATGCCGGAGGCGTCTATCGCATCGCGCCGTCGTCGAGCCGTTGAAGAGATCTGGTAGCCTTTTCAACAGAGAGACGGAGCCGAGTACACGAAAAAAAAGAGGCTGATATGCCCAAAACTCGACAATACTGGCTGATGAAATCGGAACCGTCGGCATTTTCCATCGACGATTTGAGAAGGGCATCCCAGCAAACCACCGGTTGGGATGGAGTGCGCAACTATCAGGCGCGTAACTTCATGCGGTCAATGGCCATCGGCGATCGGGTGCTGTTCTACCACAGCAATGCTGATCCGCCTGCAGTTGTGGGCATCGCTGAGGTCGTCAAGACCGCCTATGCCGACCCCACCCAGTTTGACAAGAAGGACAAGCACTACGATCCTGAAAGTGATCCATCCACCCCAAGATGGGATATGGTGGATTTAAAATACATCCGCAAGTTTTCACAGCCCGTTTCGCTGGATCAATTGCGGAAAGAACCGAAGCTCAAAGATATGGTGTTATTGCGAAAGGGGTCGCGCCTTTCGGTCCAGCCAGTCACTCCCGCCGAGTGGGAGCACATCCTGACAATCGTGTAGCTGGTAATTTCTGAGAATTTGGGTAGGGCGGAGTGATCAGGTACTGGCTTTTCCATCGTCCATGTAGCGATGTTGCCAGTCCAGCCAGGCATGTCCGAGTTCATGGGCAAGGATATACCTGCGGCGAGTGACTGGGAGGCGTTTGCGAAGATAGATGGTCTTCGTGGCATCGTCCCAGATTCCATCGGCATTCTCATCCCGTTTGTCCATCTCCGCGTCAGATAATTGCCTGACAGAGATCTGATAACCGAATGGCAACACGACTCTGGAGGGAATTCGCAACTGCCTCTTCTTCTCTTTGATGATTGTGGCCACTGCCTTCCTCTTGCATTTTAGCTTCTGGCTTAGCCTATCATAAGACACCCGCCCAAATGTTGGCCAATATGCCTTGTTATATCAATAGCTTACAACGGCTGTGACGGCAGGGAGAATAGAAACTCTTGAGCGGTTTGAGGCGTATCTAACGAAAGAAGGTGATGTAGGACGCGGCTATGCCGCCGAATTCTCTTCCGTGCTCATTGACGATCGAGTCTAAGACGGCCGACTATGCGGCCGAAAGAGTCTGCTTTGTGGTTTGACTGGTTAGAAACGATTCCCACATGACCTGGTCGGATGGAGGCAACGCGGTAAACGCGATACCGGCCTGATCTTGACAGGCCCAGACAACAGTCCCCGTTGTTGTGAGCGGACGGGCATGGCCGGGAACCTCAACCTGCAGTATGGCCGTTACTCCAATCGACAAGGGGCGGGCAAGTCGGCATATGGCCATTCCTCCACTACTGACATTGGTCGTAACGCCTGCCGCGGAGGGCTCAGATGCGACAGTGACGGACATGATAAACGGGATGCGTAGGGAAGCCCGTGGATCTGCTTGATCCTTGAAGATCGCCCGGTCATGTTTTCCGAACACTCGATACACTGGTTCAGAAATCCGTGGCGACCCCGAACCACCGACTCGGATTGGATAGAGCCGGAATCGCCCACGTAGATGCGAAGCGGTAGCGGCTCCGATCAGAATCCGGCAAGAACAGGGACTCACGGTTGGATCATCCGATTCACGCAGATCATGCACCAATTGTGCGGCAGATCGCACCACGTTTCCCGTGGTCGTAAACTTCAATGAGTGCGCGTGCCCGATGCACACAGCCGTCACATCACCGGTCGCGACCCCGACCCGCATGACAATTTCAGGAGCCCCTCGATCATCCCACTGCCGATTCAGTGCTTGAAGCGCTTCGCCCATGGCCAAGGCACAAGCAACCGCTCTCGATGCATCTTGCCCGATCTCGTCGGAACGTTCACGGGCAAATGGCACGCCGAAGGTGGCCTTCAGCGCGTCACCGAAATACCCTTCCACCGCGCCGCCATGATCTATCACCAACCGAGCCATCGTATCCCGATAGGTACTCACCCACTCCATGAACCTATCCGCATTGCGCGTTTCTGCATGTAGCGTAAACCCCCGCATCTCCGCGAACAGGATCGTGGCCGGCAAATCCTGTGAGGACAGGCGGCCACCCCGCAGGAACTGATCGCGGCGCTGCCAGATCGCCTCGGCAAGATCGGATGGGACGTGCCGTGACAATCTCTTCTGGATGTATCGGCGACGCCATCTAGCCCGGAAGACACCATCGAATACTGTGATCGCATAGCCCAACAGAAGGGCGGCAGGCATGGCGCTCAAGCCAGGAATTTGATGAGCAGCGAGGCCTGACAGGAATGCAATGGACTCAGAACATATGGCCAACACAACGATCACTCCGAGTGCAGGAACCAGACGAAGTGCCGTGGCTAACTTCGCAGCGGATATGGCGGCGACAGTAATTAGCGCAATGGTCAGGAATGAGCGTGTGGGATGGGACTCGTTTGTCAGCTGGGCAGAAGCGTCAGTAGCGATCCCATTGCTGGAATGCACGATCGGCTCGATCTCAAATACGGCGACAATCTCCTGGTAGATCCAACGGTCAGTCGTGTCGAAGAGGCCCAAGAAAGAAGCCATGCTGACCGACAACGCGGCCACCCCGCCATAGATCCAAGAGCGGAATGACCAAGTACGCGATATCTTGTCGTTCTCCATACGATCGCAGGAAGGCACAGGTAATCTTAATATTTCGACAAGTGAGCATACCTCTCCTCTGCGAAATAACCTAATGGAAGTACGATTTTGAACGGTCATTACGTTCACCGTCCATCTCTGGGCTGAAGCCCGCTCGATGAGAAGGGGATCACTGGAGGTGTCTATCCGGCGGCGTCAATGGAGAGGGCTACACCCGATGAGCCGCCGGTACGCGCAAGCGAGGTTTGGTGGGCCGTGTAGGGGTCGAACCTACGGCCCGCTGATTAAGAGCGCAAAAAGGCCAATTTTCAGAAGGGTTCGTTGTTGCGAAGGTTTCCCCACTTTTGCCTATGAATCAAGTACTTGG
>JABMDG010000330.1 GCA_015904045.1 Nitrospira sp. | reverse complement strand
GCCTTGGGGGTTGCGTTGGGCGCATCGTCCATCGACGCTACGGAGTATGCCTCGTTCGCCAAGACAGTACTCGCAATTTGCGATCAGCTGGCCGCAACCAGACCAACGGCTGTGAATTTATTCTGGGCCATCGAACGAATGAAGCGAAGACTCGAAGCCTTGCACGATCAGCCGGTTTCATTGATCAAGCCGGCACTGCTTGCAGAAGCTCAAGCGATTCTTGATGAAGATGTCGTACTATGCAAGAACATGGGGCGTCATGGCGCTACGCTTATTCATGATGGACAGACGGTATTGACGCACTGTAACGCAGGGTCGCTCGCGACGGCCGGTTATGGAACCGCATTGGGGATCATTCGCGCCGCATGGGAGCAGGGGAAAAAGATCCAGGTCATTGCCGATGAAACGAGACCGGTTTTGCAAGGAGCGCGGTTGACTGCTTGGGAGCTGATGCAGGATCACATTCCGGTAACCCTGATTACGGACAATATGGCCGGGACTCTAATGCGGCAGGGGAAAATCCACCTCTGCATCGTCGGAGCCGATCGTATTGCGGCGAACGGGGATGTGGCCAACAAGATCGGCACCTACTCGGTGGCGGTATTGGCGAAAGCCCACAATATTCCCTTTTATGTGGCGGCGCCCTATTCAACGATCGACTTGAAGACCAGATGTGGGGAGGATATTCCAATCGAGCAGCGCAACCCTGCGGAAGTGACGACCATTCATGGGAGTCACCCTGTCGCTCCCGATGGAGTCGCCGTCTACAATCCGGCTTTCGATGTTACCCCGGCCGAACTGATTACCGCCATTGTTACCGAACGAGGGATCTTCAAGCCGGCCGAACTGGCCAAGCAGTTTCAGTTGTAGTCACACTCGCATCCGATTTCAGGCATCATTTCTTCGTATCCAGAATGCTTCCCAGCAAGTCGTCCGCAGTTTTCAATGTGCGCAGATTAGCCTCGAAGCCCCGTTGGGCAATGATCTGGCTCACGGCTTCTTGACCGAGATCCACGTTTGACAGTTCGACTTGTCGTGGGCCTTGAGCCGTGTCTTTGAGAACAGCGGGGCCGGCCGAGTTGTCTTTTTGAACGACGGGAAGTACCCCGCCGCTCTGTGCTTCAACGAACTCTGTCCGGGAACCCTTAAAGCCGTCGGTATTGACATTGGCGACATTGTGCGCCGAGACTTCAAGTTGTTTGCCGAACGCGCTCAGCCCTGATAGGGCGGTGTGGATGGCGGAGATCATAATGCACCTCCAATATGAATCGGCAGCTATATTGAGTGTAGCAGGCACTGGCCGGCAGCAGCCGGAGCGGATGGACAGCAACCGGCACGATTGGGGTGTAACGATGATCGGACCTCCCTTTTCCGAGTGGATTCCATGTGAACATTTCAGTAAAGTGGCGGCATGAACCGTGCGAATGGTTCGTTTGTTCTCTACAGTGATTTCAATTGCCCGTTCTGCTACGCGCTGCACGAACGGTTGCACGAGTTGAATGTCATCAACCGTTGCGAGTGGCGTGGGGTACAGCATGCGCCCCACTTGCCACGCCCCATGAAACCTTGGAGCGGCGCGTTGGGGGCAGAACTGCGGCATGAAGTGGGAATGGTGCAACGGCTGGCGCCGGGGCTGCCGATCCAGCTGCCGCCTGGGAAGCCGAATACACGGCCTGCTATCGAGCAGGCTATTGGATTGTTACGCGAGGATCGCACACGAGGCATGGACTTTGTGAGGAGAACTTACCGCGCATTCTGGTGCGAAGGGAAAGATATTTCGGATCCGTCCGTGTTGACTCTATTGGCCGACGGGCACCTGTTTATTGGTCAGGATGCAAACGGCCAACAGACAGCTCAAGAGTGGGAAGGGGCCTGGCATATGACAGGCCAGGCCGGTGTTCCGCTGATTGTCTCGCCCGATGGTGATCTCCTGGTCGGCTGTGTGCCGGAAGAGCGGGTCCGGCGGTTTTTCGCATAACCGGCGGTCAGCCTCCGATTCGGCTCTTGAACGTCAGTTCGGCCACGGCTGATTTGTCCAGGTCTCCCTTTCCTGCTTGGACCAAGCGACGATACTGGGTAAGCGTCGCCTCGGCAACCGGGAGTGCCAGACCGGCACGATTTGCCAAGTCCAGCGCGATGCCGGAATCTTTGGCTGCATGGGCCACAGAAAAGAAACACTCGTGAGCCCGCTGCTGCATATCTTCCCCGTCGGTTTCCAGGACACGGGATGCCGCGCCGGTTTGGCTGAAGACTTCACGAAGCAGCGTCAGATTGATCCCCAGTGCCTCGCCTAAGCCGAGCCCCTCGGCAAGAGCCGCTGTGTTGCTGTTCATGACCATATTCACCAGAGCCTTGACCTTGGCAGCTTCTCCTGCCTGACCGATGTAACGCAGCTGCGCACTCATGGCGCCGAGGATCGGTTTGGCCTGTTCAAACACCGCTGGTTTCCCACCACACATCAGGTAAAGTGTGCCTTGCCGTGCCTGTGTGATGCTGCTTGCCATGCAGGCTTCGAGACTCACGCCGCCATGCCGTTCCACCGCCTGCTCGATCTCCATGTGGATCGCCGGCGTGATAGTCGCGCAGTTGATGAACAATCTGTCTTTGGCATGGGACAAGAGACTTGCGGGGTCATCTTCGGCATAAATCTGGCCCATGGCCTCGTCGTCCGACACGACCGTGATCACCGTGTCGGAAAGTTCCGCCACACGCGCCGGCGATAGTGCCGCTTCACAGCCTAATTCGTGCGCCAGCGATTGCATGTTCGCGGTATGGCAGTCCTGAACGGCGATGATGCGATAGCCGCACTCTTTGAGTCGCCGGGCCATGTTCGCGCCCATACGGCCTACACCGACGAATCCAACTCGTATGCGTGACTGCTCCATCAGCTCGTCTCGACCTCAAGATGGGACGAACTTCAACGCCACGCCGTTGATGCAGTAGCGCAGGCCGGTCGGCTTGGGGCCGTCCTTGAACACGTGCCCTTGATGGCCTTCGCAGCGGGCACAGTGGACTTCGGTACGGGGCACGAACAGTTTGAAGTCCGTGCGGGTTTCAACCACTTTGGGATCGATGGGTTGCCAGAAGCTAGGCCAACCGGTGTGACTGTCATACTTGTGTTCCGACGAAAAAAGGGGCAAATCGCAGCCGGCACAGTAGTAAATGCCCTCTCGTTTGTTGTCGTGGAAGTTGTCGCCGAATGGGCGTTCGGTGTCTTCATGCCGGAGGACTCGATAGCTTGCGGGCGACAAGAGTGCCTTCCATTCCGCATCCGTTTTTGTGACTTTGACGATCGGGCTGATTTCGATTTTCGCGGGCATACGGCACCTCCTTCATCCGCGCGCAGGCGCTGTACAGTGGTCGAACAGCGCATAGCATCCTTACATACCC
>JABMDG010000033.1:8225-10362 GCA_015904045.1 Nitrospira sp. | reverse complement strand
GTCCTCATCGCGGTGATCTGGGGTGCCTCAGCCATCACCGCGTGGCGTGCCCCATCGGATCACAACACAGACTGCCAAGTCGGTACCGGCCAGGGGCTCTCTTCAGCAACCCAAGAGAAATGTGGCCCACCGGGGCAATCCGTCGCGGCATTACCAATCGCGCCGCCTCAGAGCCCGTCCCCCGTGACAAACGTATCACCGAATGCACGCTCACTTGAGCCACAGAAATCCAAGTCTATGCCTGCCCCGATTGCTAAGCGGTCGGCCACACCGCCCGGCATAACGCACGCATCAAAAGCCAGTCCTGATAATCTCTCTGCCAATCCCCCTGCCACCCCCCCGAGTCCCGCAATCAGTCCTATGGTTCCAACTGTGCCACCTCCGGCACCTCCCCAAGAATATGCATCAGTACCAAGGCGCTCAGCCGAATCGCCAGCACCCGGTTCCAACCCTGATATCCGCCTCGCCGAACAGGGCGATGCATTTGCCCAGTATCGCCTCGGCCGTTTTTACGCAAAACAGGATGGGCTGGAGGCTCCGGAATCGGTGCACTGGTACAGGAAAGCCTTTGACGGCCTCCGACGCCTGGCAGAAGACGGCAACGGAGAAGCGATGCACGTGCTGGGAGTGATGTATGCGTTTGGGCGCGGAGTACCGAAGGATAAAGACCAAGCCCGGCGCTGGCTGACGCAGGCCACTGAGCATGAGGTGACAGCAGCCCGCCACGTGCTTGTGAGTCTAGGAAACCGTCCAACCGCAACCGTTGTTCGCGACCCGCAGGCCTTTGCCTCTCATTGAGGGGAACCGCCAATCACATCGGGGCGTGAGAGGAGCGATGCGCAGCTAAATTCCGACCCGCTTCCGGATATCCTCCCGAATCGCAGCCTGATCTGCCTCAAACAACCCTTCGAGTTTCACAAATAAATTCGCCAACGGACCGACAAACGGCGCCACCATCACATCGCGCCTCGCGGCTAACATCCCTTCGGCCTCGGCGATCCGGACTTTCCAATCGGCAATCGTTCGTGAAAGGATTTTATTGGTCATCAGCTGCTGACCGGGAGATCCCGTAGATGGACCCAGGAGCCGCGCTTTCAGCACGTCCAGCTCGTCCGGGATCGAGATCTTTACGCGCACGCCGTGCGGCGTCGACCAGGTCGAGCGCTGGATCGAATAGTCGTACGAAAAGACCGGCTCTCGCGGCTCGCGAAACGGACCGCTGACATCGGAAATGACTAGTTTTCCATCCATCGATTGCATAATCAGCTCAATTCTTCTTAAGGAGATCGGTCCACGGTCATACTATAAGAGCTGGTGTCTTGAGAGAACAAGGGGATGTGTGCGGAAACCCATCGCCGTTATGACCAGCGCAGGGCCTTCCGTCACCGCTCCCCACCCGCATGCGTGAAACACTGGTCCTCCGCGCCTAAGATGAATCGATAAACGACACCTGCCCCATTGGATACATCGGAGATTCTCAATGCAAACGAGTTCCTGCTGGAAAGTCTTCCATTGCGTGCGCTCCACGCAACCTCGTAAAATGTGCCACCTATCATGGATGCCGTCACCCGTATCAAGACCAAGACCCCGAGTCCGTACAAGATCACGGCTATCGAGCCTGACACGCACGACACCAAGACCTTCCGGTTCGAACTGCCCGCCGACGCGACACTGGACATGCTGCCCGGCGA
Organism: Nitrospira sp.; assembly: GCA_015904045.1. The sequence goes on along the minus strand of JABMDG010000033.1, from coordinate 8,671 downwards.
CTTTCTGTATGTCCATGCGACGATCGACGGCAAATCGGTCAAGCGTCCCTACACACCTTCCTCGCTACCCGGCACGACCGGTTTTTTCGACCTCACTGTAAAGCGCTATGCAACCGGTGTCGTCTCGAAGTATCTGCACGATCAGCGGATCGGCGATACGGTGCTGATAAGCGGACCGAACCAGGGCGGCCATTGGGTGGACGGCATGGCCAAGCGAGTGGGATTCGTCGCCGGCGGCACCGGCATCACTCCGATGATTGCCATCATCCGCTGGATTCTCACCAAGCGAATCGATGCGGAACTCTTTCTGATTTTTGCCAATAAAACCGAAGCGGACATTATTCTGAGGAAGGAATGGAGCCGGGCTGTGCGGGAATACCCGAACTTCCACTGCCATCATGTGCTCGAACAACCGCCTTCCGGATGGCTGGAAGGACAAGGACGGG
>JABMDG010000033.1:4324-8125 GCA_015904045.1 Nitrospira sp. | reverse complement strand
ACCACTGTACGAGGTTGATTCACGACTGAAGACAGAGGGATGATTCGTGCGCAGCCACGATATCCAGCAGAGTTTCGACCAAGGCCGGCTGGTCGTTCAGCATGGCCATCCGTTCAAGCCGCATCCCTTGCGCGGCAGCCCGCTGCTTTAATTCGATATCGATATCGAAGAGTGTTTCCACATGGTCGCAGATAAATCCGATCGGCGCGACAAGCACATGCCGGTGCCCTTCCAGACCCAACGCGTCCAGCTTTGACTCCACAGTCGGGCCAAGCCACGGCTCGCTCGACCGCCCTTGGCTCTGATACGCAAATGTCGTCGGCTGCTGTCCCAATAACGCCGTCACGGCTTCGACGGTGCCTTTCACTTCTTCGGGATAGGGATCTTTCATCGCCACAATTCGTTCCGGCAAACTGTGCGCCGTAAACAACACCGGCACAGAGGCCCGCACTTCGGCCGGAAATTTCAACAGCGCCTGCTCGATGCGCTCGACAATCGCCGCAATCAATCTGGGATGAGTATGCCAGCTGCCGACATAACTGACCGGGACTACGCTCTGAAAAGCCTCGCGCGCCTCTTCGACTTTTTTCCGGTAGGCGCCGGTGCTCAGCGAAGACTGCTGCGGCGCCATGCACATACCGATCACATGGTCCGGGTCTGCCTTCAGCAACTCGGCATAGGTCTCCTTGATAAACGGATGCCAATGCCGCAACCCGACATAAACGCGGTATCGATCGGCTCTGGCCTCGTTCAGCCGCCGTTCCAGCGTCCTCGCCATGCTCTGAGTGATCCCGACAGCCGGCGACTTCCCGCCGGTCGCACGGTACCGCTCCCGAATTTCCGCCACGAGTTCAGGCGGCGTCGGTCGGCCTCCGCGCACATCAAGCAGAAAAGGCTCGACGTTCTCCAAACAATCCGGGCCACCCATGGCCATCAACAGAATTGCAGTGGGACGCTGGGCTGTCGGCATGAATTCACCAGAGCTGATGGCTGATAGCTAATGGCAGGATACAGAATTCCATACGTCGTCTTCCCGATCCTAACCATCAGCCATCTGCTATCGGCTATACGCTCTTGACCCTATCGCTGGCTGAGCTTATGCACCATATCGATCGTCGCAGCAACGTGATCGACCGGCGTTGTCGGCAGGATTCCATGTCCGAGATTGAAAATATGGCCGGGCCGTCCGCCGGCCCGTCGTAAAATATCCTCGACCCGGCGTTCGATTTCGTGAAGCGGCGCAAATAAAACGAGCGGGTCCAGGTTCCCCTGCACAGCGCGATCGTGTCCGACCATCGCCCAGGCCTCGTCCAGATGCACCCGCCAATCGATTCCGATAACATCGCCTCCCGCCTCACGCATCTGCCGGAGAATGGCCGTCGTGCCGGTGCCGAAATGGATCATCGGCACGCCTTCATGCTTGAGTCCATCAAAAATCTTCTGCACATGCGGTTTGACATATTCCGCATAGTCGCCTGCCGAGAGACAGCCAACCCAGCTGTCAAAGAGTTGAATCGCCTGCGCCCCTGCCTTGATTTGCCGCTTGAGATAGCCGGTGATGACCCGCGAGAACTTGTCCATGAGCGCATGCCACGCAGTCGGATCTCCGTACATCATTTGTTTCGTGTGCAAATAGTTGCGCGACCCACCGCCCTCGATCGCATAGCTGGCCAGCGTGAACGGCGCGCCGGCAAATCCAATCAAGGGGACTCGCCCATTGAGCGCGCGCCGGGTCTGTCTGATCGCCTCGGCAACATATTCCAACTCATCGCCGTCCACCACCTTGAGCCGTTCCACCGCCGCGCGATCGCGGACCGGATTGTGGATCACCGGGAAACCGGTCGATCGGCTGGAGCGTGACTTGAGCAGCCAGCTCGGGGGTCTTGCACATTTCAAGAATGGCATGCTTGGCACGCAATGTCCGATATTCGGCCATGTAGCGCCCGGCCTGGCGCATGAACCACACCGGCGTGCAATCGACCGGCTCACGCCGGCAGGCTTTGAGAAAACGATCGTTCATCATGGAGCGGCATTCTAGAGACGCGCGGGCAAGACTGTCAAATATTCAGTGGCCGGCCGTCTTGGCGCATGGCAAACTCGGACATATACTGGACAGCCCTGACCATTCCGGTAGAATGAGGATGGGCCGTTGATAGCACAAGAACAACCCGGTTTCACTTTCTTGTAAATTATGTGTATAATGAACTTCTATCATACAGCTGAATCATGCATCGTCTTCTGTGATAGTGATTCAGCCTCTGCGGCCTGCCCTCTTCTTCATCAAACAAGCGCCGCGAGACTATTTATCGGGCCACCGGCGCGCCGCACTCCCGAACTGTCGATCGCCGGTCCCTGACCCTGGAGGTAATCGAATGTCTGCTACGCAGTCTATGCACCCGTCGACCCCCGGCCAAGACCGTTTCTACGCGCTCCTTCGTTGGTTCGACGCGTGGGCGGGTCTGGAGAAAATGAAATTGGACGGCCCACCCAAGGTAGATTGGGTCCGCAGCATTCCCTTTATCGCCGTCCATCTGATGTGCTTGGGGGTCTTCTGGGTTGGATGGAGTTGGACCGCTGTTGCCGTGGCCGTCGCGTTTTATTTCCTCCGGATGTTCGTCATCACCGGTTGGTACCACCGGTATTTTTCACACCGCACGTTCAAGACCTCCCGTACCGTCCAGTTCGCCTTTGCGATCTTCGGCGGCATGTGCGCACAACGCGGCCCCATCTGGTGGGCAAGCCATCATCGCCATCACCATATCGCCTCCGATACGCCCGACGACGTGCACTCCCCGCGCCAGGGAGGATTTCTCTGGTCGCACATGGGCTGGATTATGTCACAAACGCACTATGCTCCGCGGTTCAAGGCCATCACCGATTTCTTAAAGTTTCCGGAGCTGCGATTTCTCGATCGTTTCGACGTCCTCATTCCGATCCTCACCGGATTCGCCATGTTCGGGTTAGGCATGTTGCTGGAAGCCAAGGCTCCCGACCTCGGCACCAACGGACCCCAGATGCTGATTTGGGGATTCTTTATCTCGACCGTCGCGCTGGCGCACGGCACATTCACGATCAATTCGCTCTCGCACGTCTACGGATCGCAGCGCTACGAGACCGGCGACGACAGCCGCAACAATTTCTTCCTTGCCCTCATCACCATGGGGGAAGGCTGGCACAACAATCACCACTACTACCCCGCTTCTACCAGACAGGGATTCTACTGGTGGGAAATCGACATGACCTACTATGGCCTGAAGCTGCTGGAGCGGCTGGGACTCATCTGGGACATTCGGGATGTGCCTGAGTATGTGCGGGACGGCAAGAGCAAGCAAGATACGGATCTCGGCGCTCTTAAACGGCCGCTTGAGATCAAGATTCCGGTTCCGGCCCAGGCTGAGGAAATCCCGGCCTAAACATCCGGTTACACCCACTCTGTTTCATCATTGGCCGTCGGCCGTTCAGGTGACTGAACGGCCGTTCGCTCACGAATCCTCCGGCTTTCCCCATCGATCTCGCCGCGCTCCGCCTCCGGCACAATCCAGGCTTCGCCGGGATTGAGCTCAAACCGATAGTGATTTTTTCTCAGGGAGAACCATTCGACATAGGGATGCGGCGTGAGATTCGGATGTGGATCGAAGGAGATTAAATTGACCGTCCCGATCTGCGGATTCTCCATATCGCCGATCACCTGTGCAGCCATGTCCTCGTCTTCAAACCGGCTGTTGCGAAACCGGATCACCTCGCCCGCAATATCTGTCTTGAAATTGCCTCGCAGATAAAAATCCACCGGTCCGATCGCGG
>JABMDG010000033.1:0-4224 GCA_015904045.1 Nitrospira sp. | reverse complement strand
ACCTGTTGCACCCACATTTGTACCGCAAAGGCGCCGGTGGCCAATACACCGGTGACAAGCAGCCCGATCAGCAGCACCACGGTCGGCGCAAAGGCGCTCGCCGGCGCCTGTTCCCACCATGTAATTGGAACGAAGAGCAGCGTCATGGCCGCCATCTGCCAGGCCAACAGGGACGGCGCATCGAATGCGCGGGTGAACCGTTCCAGGCAAACAATGTGTCCCGCAAACGCCGCGGCACACCCCAGCGTCAAGAGATCGCCGACGTTCATGCCTGCGCTGGGTTTGACCAGCAACCACAGCCCAATCACGGCGATCGCCGTCGCAAGCATCGAACGGCCATCGAATCGCCTGAGAATCAACGGCACAAAAATCACATACAACGCCGTCAGAAAAGCGGAATTCGATGCGCTGGTGTACTGAAGACCGACGGTTTGAAGCGTGTAGCCGAGAAAGAGAAAAACGGTGGTCACTGCGCTGGCAACCAGCACCTCACGACCGCGAACGAGCGGCCGCCTCATCAGCAGAAACCAGACCCCAACGAGGACGGCGCCCAACAAAAATCTCAAAAATGTAAAGGAGAGTGGAGGGATTTGCTCAAGCGCCGCCTTGGTAGCGGGAAACGTGGCGCCCCAGATCAGGGTCGTCAGGAGTAGCGCAAGGCGTGGCATAGAATAAACGGTGCTGAGTGCGGCGTTCTGAGTAAAAACAGGATTGTATGACTCAGCACTTTATACTAGGGCTTGCACAACGGGCACCGCCGCTGCTCGTTTGCCCCTGCCTGTTCCATCGCACGAAGCGCCCGGTCCTTGTCCGGATAGTCGAACCAGCCTCCTTCCCAGAAATCACTGGAGGAAGAATTCGACGGCACTTCAGAGCACCGATCACGGTGCAACGTCACCCGGTCAATTGAGCGCGCGATATGAACCCAGTAGGTCATGCAGAATCCGTGAGGCGTACGGGGTAAGGAGTACCTGTCAGCCGCCGACCCCTTACCCCTAACTCCTGACCCCTCACGTCTTTACGGAAGGAGCTGCCACTCGTCCTTTTCGATGAACACTTTGACGCCTGTCTGTAACTTTTTGACATCGTCCTTCTCGAAGAGTCGCATGTAGCGCTCGATTCGATCGTCGTCATCAATTCGTTCTTCTTGCATCATCCCATTGTTGCTTTTGTATCGGCGGAGTAGCACTGCCATCGGAATCCTCCTGTAATGCTGGTAGTGAACACGTACAACTGTGCTACAATAAACGCAACCTTGCAGGCCGGTCAAGGGTGTTCATCGACGTCCTGCAGTGATACACAGTTCGTCCGATATCGAACGGAAAAACACATGCCTCTCTATGAATATCGCTGCGAAGCCTGTTCCTCGCAATTTGAAGCGGCCCAGTCCATTCATGACCGGATCGAAGACACGGAATGCCCTTCGTGTCATGCCCGGCAGGCAACCAGACTCCTCTCTTCCTTTTCGTCCAAAGTCGTCGGCGATCATAAACCGGGATTTGCGGAGATCAAAGCCGCTGCCATGAATAACGAACGGATGGAACGATTCGCCAAACTGCCGCCGTTGAACGCGAAACGGAATGTGCCGCCGCCGAATACCTCCTTCGATTCAAACGCTTCCGCGGGGACAGACTCAGGTTCTGAGCGATAAGATGAGCTGCCCCTGTTGCCTTCCCGCACTGAGTATTCCTGCTTGCCTCCTCCGTCGTCCGGAGTGTCTATGAGCATCTCCCAACGTCTTACGGTACTGCTGGTTCTCGTCAGCCTGTTCCTGCCAAGCCCCGGCAAAGCCTCCGAGATTGCCGGCAATCTTGTCATCGCCGGAAACGGGCCTGAGCAATCCACCATGGAGGCCCTGGCGCGCGCCTTCGAAAAAGCGAATCCACGCGCCTACGTTGACCTGCTCTGGGACGACCATTCCAAACCACTGGAGCTGGTCCAGGCAGGCCAGGCTCACATCGCTGTTACAGGCGCCGAGCATCCGCCGCTGGCCGCCACACAGATCGGATGGGACGGCATTGGAATTTTGGTGCACCTGTCCAACTTCACGGCAACCAGACTCCTCTCTTCCTTTTCGTCCAAAGTCGTCGGTGACCATAAACCGGGATTTGCGGAGATCAAAGCCGCTGCTATGAATAACGAACGGATGGAACGATTCGCCAAACTGCCGCCGTTGAACGCAAAACGGAATGTGCCGCCGCCGAATACCTCCTTCGATTCAAATACTTCCGCGGGGACAGACTCGGGTTCTGAGCAATAAGATGGGGTTGTCTCCGTTACCTGTCCGCACTGACCGTTGCTGCTTGCCTCCTCCGTCATCCGGAGTGTCTATGAGCATCACCCAGCGTCTTACGGTACTGCTGGTTCTCGTCGGCCTGTTCCTCGCAAGCCCCGGCAACACCTCCGAGATTGCCGGCAATCTTGTCATCGCCGGAACCGGGCCTGAGCAAGCCACCATAGAAGCCCTGGCGCGCGCCTTTGAAAAAGCCAATCCACGCGCCTACGTTGACCTGCTCTGGGACGACCATTTCAAACCGCTCGAACTGGTCCAGGCAGGCCAGGCTCACATCGCTGTTACAGGCGCTGAGCATCCGCCGCTGGCCGCCACACAGATCGGATGGGACGGCATTGGAATTTTGGTGCATCTGTCCAACTTCACCAAGGACGTAACCAAGCAGCAAGTCGCCGACATATTTTCCGGCAAGGTCCACGATTGGGCTGAATTGGGCGGGCCCGAAACCAAAATTGTCCTGATCGACCGGCCCCGCTCTCAAAATATCCGCGACGCCTTCGAGTCTCAACTGGGCATTGCCGGGAAAATGCCCACTGCCTCCAAAACGATCGGTCCTGATGAGGACGTTCTGAAAACAGTGGTCGGAACCATTCCACCGCTCTCGGCAGCAACCTATATTTCATTGAGCACCGGCCTATCCGCGGTCACGGGCGGCGTGGCCGTCCGTTTGCTGCCGGTGGACAAAGTGGAGCCTGAGGGTCCGACCGTCAAGGACGGCCGCTATAGCCTTCGCCGCCCGCTGTTGCTGTTAGCGAAGAAGGGACCTGCTCCCATGGTTGATGCCTTTGCGCGATTTGCCTTGTCGGCCCCGGGCCAATCGATTATCGGAGAAACCTATGTCCCGATGCCGAGCCAGTAGCCTTCTTTCAAAGGAGGTCCTCATGCATCCCAATCGACTGTCATCATGCATTGTCATCACATGCTCGCTCATGCTGATGCCATTTTTCACGCCATCGCTGCATGCCGAAGCCGGCGCCATCGTCGACGGCGCCGGCTTCACGCTCTACGAAATGGAATCGATCCAGGGTTCGGACCAGTCGGTGATCGAGAAAGATCCTGTCTGCGATCGCAGCAAGCGGCCCAAAATCTTGAGCGTGGAACCGGACGAGGCCAAGCCGGGCCAGAAAGTCATGATCAAAGGGGAACACTTCGGCACGAAGGAATGTTTTCACGGCGTCGCATTCAGCGCCGCAGGCCCTGCAAGAATTGAGTATACGTTCGTGAACGAGACGACGATTGAAGCGACCGTTCCCGATCTCAAGCCCGGCATGTCGTTCATCGACATCGTCGCCGGCGGCGGGAATGCCCGCTCCAAAGCCTTTCTCATACTGGCTCGATAACGAGAATCAGGATGTAGGGGGGGCAGGCGAGGCGTCCGATGTTGTACCGTCCATGTAACCCCAGACTCGGAGGAGATCGACCGTCAGACTCGCGCCGTACGTCGGACCGTAGTCACGCTCCGCAAGCTTGCCCATACTATCGTTCCACGTTTCAAGCCGCAGCGGTCCGCCGGATAGGGCCAGCGACCAGGCGAACATTTTCTGGCTCTGCCCCAATGTATTAACGAAGATCCCCGAGTCCCACATGACGGCAAACTCGACTTCCCACGTGGGGATCGTTTCGCCCTTGCTATTCGTACGGTACTGGCCGAACGCGATCGCGGGTTGCACAAGCCCTGCCGTCTGCCTCACAGCATGGAGGACGGCCCCGTTGTCCTGATAGCTGATCCGCCCTAAGGCAGATGCCCGAAAACTCACATCCCCCCAGCATCCAGAATAGAATGTCGGCGAAATCTGCAATCGCCTGATACCGGCCCGAAGGAATCCCTGTTGGTAGATCGTGCCGACGGAAAACCCTCCGCCCAGAAACATGACTTTTGGTTGAAAGAGCGGAAACCACCGCGTCACTGACCCATCGATCATCACATCCGT
>JABMDG010000329.1 GCA_015904045.1 Nitrospira sp. | reverse complement strand
CCTGCGGTAATCGTGCCTCGGATGATTGCGTGTTCACCGACAACAATCGTGCCCTTCGAATGAATTTCTCCCTCGAAATGACTGTCGATCTGAACGGTGCCCTCAAAGTGCACGATTCCCTTAAAGGTCACGTCTTTCCCTAAAATGGTGAAGTGCTCGCCATTGGGTTGGCGATCGGCTCGGTTCTTTGTCTCCCACATGGCTGGCGCTCCTAGGTCTGAGAAGAAGTGCTGAAGTATGCCAGCAACAGACGTGCCGTGAGCCGCCGGCGGGGAAGACGTGCGTAGTATCAGCTATCTAGGGAAGTGTGGTGCGAAATTGTTCTTTGCGGTGTATGTAGGGAATCGAAGACAGCCCTACAGCTGACTCAGAAGGGCACGGATAACGCGCCGGGCCGGAAAATGAATTACTTGTTCTTCGGAGACGACTTTTTGAGTTCCTGCAACTCGGCGTCTTGTTCCGCCAACCGTTTTTGCATCGCCTTCAGTTCTTCTTTGAAGGTTTGAAGCTCGGCATCGTTCGAGACTGTGGCTGCCGATGGCATCGAGAGCCGCTGATCCGGCTGAGCGGCCGGTGTTCCCCCGGTCGGGGCTGAAAGACCTGGTCGTGGCGGTGCCGCCAGCAACTTGGCGAGTAGATGGTAATCGACCATGAGTGTGCGGTCGTCTGATCCGCCAAACCAGCTCGAGTCGCTGCGGGATTCAGGCCGTAAGGCCGTTTCCGGGATGAATCTGACCTCTCGGTCGCGGAGGCCGTCGGTATCCGGTAATTGGCGAGGCTCTCTTTGGCTCTTGTCGACTTTACCGGGTCTGTACCGATAGTGGGTTAAGGTTACATGGAGCGAGAGGCTATCCGCCGAGAGGTATCCCGCCGTCGTTTCTCTCTTGTTGGGATCGGTACCAGCTTGGGCAGGAAAATCCGTATGGTACAGCCGGAACCCAACCCGTTGGTTCTGAGCGGCCTGGGCAAGTGCTGCTGTGATAGGCGGCGCCAACAGGGCGATGTCGTCATCGTAAAATGTGCGAATCTCGCTCAGATTGGTCGACATCAATGCCTTCCCAATCAACAACGTCATGCTGGTCTTTTGTTGGGTATGCACGCCCCGCAGCACGTTCGACACGGTCACTTCATCCAGTTTAATCGGGTGAGCGGCCTGAAATGACGTGTCCGATACCGTTTCAAGAAATACGTCGATTCGGCCATCTTGATGGATCGTGGTGACCGGGATCTGATTCCACGTACACGCGGAGAGCAGAAGGATCGCGCAGCTGATTGGTAGGAGCCGGCGGAAATGCATGAGACACACTCCCAGCTGATTGACAACATTCATCGCGGCGGTTCTCGATCTCAAAAGGGACAAAAAACCCCCGTACTCTAACAGGAAGGGGCGAGCAAAAACAAACGGTGCGATGCTGTCCTTGACACATTCCCGTCAGTTCGATATATAGGCGCCGCCTACACTGCCAGATTGTATGAAAGGGCTGGGAGACAAGGCTCTACGTCGGGTGTGTGAAGACAAACCCTGCGGTGATCGGCGTGCGGACAGCGAGAGCGGAATCAGCCGTTTTAATGTTTGAGTAGATACCGTGTGCATGGACTCAGGTGCATCCGGCTGGCTTCGAACGGTGCCAGGATAATTAGTAGACCGGTTGGCGTTGGAAGAAAGGAGGGCCAGTACCAGCGACTCCCACCAGGTCTTCAGTTGTGGCAGGTCACAGGGCGGTCGACCGTTTTGGCAGAGTTCCACAATACGCATCAACTGGAAGTTAGCAACTCACAGCGACCGAAAGGAGTGATGCCGATGGAAACGAAGCAGCCACACGATTCAGCGGGCGTCAAGCACGAGGAGCAGGTTTCTGAAGATCGCGGGTCCTCACGAAGAGAGTTTCTCGGTCAGACCGGACGAGTCGCCGCAGGCGTAGGCGTTGCCGCATTGCTGGGCAACCTCGGGAACTACGCCCTCTCCTATGCGGCGGGCGGACCACCTATCAAGATCGGCATCTTGCATTCGCTCAGCGGGCCCATGGCCATCAGTGAAGTGTCGCTGCGCGACGTCGTCATGATGGCGGTCGAAGAGATCAATCATGCCGGCGGTGTCATGGGCCGCCAAATCGAGGCGGTGATCGTCGATCCGGCATCCAACTG
>JABMDG010000328.1 GCA_015904045.1 Nitrospira sp. | reverse complement strand
CGATGGCGGGATCGGCCTCAGGTGACGCAATGGCGTCCGCACTTCAATAGAGACTCTTGCTGACTTCAGCGGAAGGCAGGCTTTCGTTGCCGGCTGTGTCCACTGCGGTAATGGAAACAAAATAGGTGGTATTTTTTGCCAGATTGTTCAGTTGATAGGCCGTGACGTTTCCCACCGTAATAGGCGGCCCATAGACGCCGCTCTGCGTCCCAATGTAGACCTTGTATCCGGCCAGGTCCGACTCTGTATTCGCTGACCATGTCAGGCTTATCGCCCCCGTGGTGGTCGACGGGTTGACGGTGAACGAGACCGGGAGCGTCTTACTGGTCGCGCCGGTAGCGGAGACGGTAATGGTTCCGCTGTAGGTGCCAGCTGTGAGCCCGGTGAGATTGACGGCGGCGGACACGGTGCCCGTATTGGTTCCTGATGCGGGAGAAAGGTTCAACCAAGCGGCATTGTCTCCCGCTGTCCAGGTCAGCGTTCCGGTGCCCGTGTTGGAGATCGTAAAGGATTGCGCTGATGGATTGGGCCCACCGGACGTTCCCGTGAACGACAGACTCGGTACATTCAGACTAATAACCGGGCTGGATGTCGGCGCAGAACTGAGCGTGAGCGAGACCGGAATCACTTGCGGTGTATTGGCCGCTCCGGTCGCGGAGATCGTGATCGCGGCGGTATAGCTGCCTGCGGCCAGGCCTGTCGGATTCACTGTGGCGGAGATGGAATCGGTCTCCGTCGTGGTGGCTCCTGAACCGGTTGATAGAGTCAGCCAGGCGGCGTTGTCGCTGGTGGTCCACGACAGGGTGCCTCCGCTGGGATTGGTGAGAGTGACCAGCTGCGCCGCCGGCGCGGCCCCTCCCGCCACTCCGGAGAAGTTGAGCGTGCTTGGGCTCAGGGAAATGCTGGGCGCCGAGCCGGTTCCACCGACCGTGAGAGATACGGGGATCGTGGTTCGGTTGATACGGCCTTTGAGCCCTTGCACCGCAATGACGATGCTGGTCGCATAGCTCCCTCCGGAGAGGCCGGCCTGGTTTACGCTCACGGTGATCTGGTCCTGCTCAGATGAGAGGGTTCCGGAAGTAGGCGTCACCGTGATCCAGGATGAATTGGCAATGACAGAATAATTTTTGGTCCGATCGCCTCCTTTCCAGAAGGTGATCGATTGTGGTGCCGGGGGTATCCCTCCTGGTGCCGCAGAAAAACTGACCGACGTGGGTGCGACTGAGAGGGCCAATACGGGCAACGGAACGGCCAGAGTCAGCAAGCAGACGGCGACGCCGATGGATCTCCAGACTCCAAACGACAGTGGTGCTGATGATACAATTCGTTCCGTCTTTGTCCGGCCAGAAAGTACTTTCATGAAACCCTCCTTCTCCTTTGCGGCTAGCAACCACTCCCTCCTCTTACCAATCGAGGGATGGACGATGCGAAGAAGTGGCGCTGTTCTCCATTGAGCAAAGGCTGTGCCATTGCGAATGGATGTCGGGAGTTGGAAGAAATCTCTTGCCGACAAAGAGTTTAGGCAGATCGGCTTTGGTGGCTGATTTGCGCGAAGGCATGAAGAAGGTTGTAGGTCTGTAGGGACATCCAGCCTCGTCGATACAAGTGACGCCGGGCAGCCTTGACGCCTCAGCCTGTCAGTAGCTGGTGCTGATCAAGAGGCGTGCAACCGTGAGCAGGTGATGGGACCAGGTCGGCCCGGGCGACGCGTACTGACCGGTCGCCGCGGGCTAGGGGCCGTATGTTCCGGTACGTCCTTGGAGGAGAGATTGAATGGTGGGTAAGGGTACCAGCGTGCCTTTCAACGGGGAGGAATCCGGTGTCGGGGCGGAGTCCAACACCGTTTTTTCAGGAAACGTCAGCATAAAGGTTGTTCCTTGGCCGACGGTGCTGTGAACTTCGACGGTGCCTCCATGCTCTTGAATGATTTGGTGGACGATCGAAAGGCCCAGGCCGGTTCCGACATGTTCCGTACTCTCGTGCTTCGTCGTGAAAAAGGGGTCGAAGATGTGGGGCAGGTCTTCAGGAGCGATCCCGCAGCCTGAATCCGAGACCTGAATCTGTACCCAGAGAGTCCCATCCAGCCGAGTCAGGTGACGCGTCGTCACGGTCAGCCGCCCGCCGCTTCCTCTCATCGCGTCGATGGCGTTGAGAGCAAGATTCATGAGCACCTGTTTGATCTGCTGGCGGTCGACCATGATGGGGGGAATCTCGTCGGCCAGGTGCTTCTCGAGGGAGACCCCCGAGTTACTCGCTTTGATTTGCAAGAAGTGCAGGGAGGACTCCACAATCTCGTTGATCGAGTCCAGGGAGAACTTGGGTTTCATATAGCGGGCGTAGTCCAAAATCTCCTCGATGAGACGCTCGATGCGCGCAAGATCATCGGCGACCACCGAGCCGAAATGGTCCATGAACTCAGAGTCATCCCGTCGCGACGGTGCCAATTGAATAAACGTCTTGATCGATGTCAGAGGGTTTCGCACTTCATGGGCAAACCCTCCCGCGATGGTTTCCAAGGAGCGGAGGCGGTCCGCGCGGCGAATCAGGAGTTGCGAGCGCTTCCATTCCTCGTACAACATGGCATTGTCGAGTGCGATGGCCGCGTTATTGGCCAGAGAGCCGAGAAGGTCCAGCTCGTCCGCCGAATAGAATCCTAGGTAGGGCTTGTGCCCGAGGTTCACAAATCCGATCAGTCTCGCCTTGTTGACGAGAGGGAGGCATACCTCAGCCTCCATTTTCGTCAGCGTTTCCATGAGAACGGCGCTGTCTCGCCGTTCCTGCTCCACGAATCCGTGCTGAAACTCTTCCTTGACGAGCGGCCGGTCCCGCTTCAACAGGAGATCGGTGAGAGGGTCATCGCCTGGAAGCTGGACGGTGTCGGCCCGGCCTGCTTCGATCCCGTGTGAAGCTTTTGACAGGTAGCGCCCTTGCTCCTTTTCAAAGAGAAAGACTGAAATCTTCTCGATGCCCATCACGGTTTGCAGGGTGCGGATAATTTCGGCCTGCAAACTGGCCAGATCCAGATTCATGACCATGGTGTGGGTGAAGTGCGTCAAGGTGTTGTACGCGTTATGCCGTCCGGGAAACAGGAGTTTGTTAAGCGCGGATTGAAGACGCGGCTGCACGATGACATAGAGGATCGCGAAGAGGACTGTGATGCCGACCAAGGTTCCGGCCAAGACTGTCGAGGAGAACTCCCGGAGCCGGTCGGCGACGAAGAACACGGCGAGCGTGAACGGAATGAGCGGCAGATAGGGCGCGCTCATGGATACGAGCTGGGACGAATCGAGGAGTTGATACCGAAGAATGGCGGTCGTGACGACGACGAGAAGGAAAAAAATGGGGATATAGCCGAAGGGATAAACCTCGTAGCCGAAAGCCGGGAGAAAGTCGACAGAGCCGAGGTAAGCGATGATAAACGCGCTAAAAACGAACTTGATTTGCTGGCGCTTGATCGGTGTCGAGGCCGTGCGATAGGCGCGCAGGTAGTCGGTAAATGCGACCGCCATATAGGTGAAGAAAAAAACGAAAAATGGGGCGCTGGCCGACCCATACTGCAAGTAGTATCCCCACCAGTAGCGATGCACGCCGGCAACAAAGTCCTGATGAAGTAGCGCCGCTCCGGCCAGGAGCACCGCGAGTCCATAGCCAAGCCAGATCGAACGGGGACGGTGCAGCTGGAGGAATTCTGCGGAGAATGCGTAGAACGCGATGGAAATAAACATGACGCCGACACTGTCGAGTTTGAACCAGGCGAGTGCCTTGTCTGGTGTGGTGGCGCAGAGCCCGATACTAGTTGCTGTGAGCCACAACGCGCTGCTGGCGCAGAGTATGAAGAAGTGGCGGTGTGCGGAAGAGTGCCGGTCAGAGCGATAGACGAGACACCCCAGCCCCAGTGTTACGATTCCCATGAGCAACATGGGAACGGCGTGAATATTCAGCTCGTACGTAGGAGCGGGATTCATCGGGTGTTGTTACGCCATTCGTGTTTGCGCCACGCGCAGCAGGTGTTCGTCGGTGACGTACCCTGTGGAATTCCGAAACGGCGCAAGATGAAAACCGAGCGCGCGTCCTGCGGCGATGATCTGGGCGGCATGCGACGGGTCGGCTTTGCCGAGGGAATAATGTCCCCGCCATCCGATGGCGGTCAGAATCATGGTCTCGGACAAACATCCCAATGCTTCACCCGGAGCGAGATCGAGGTCGAAGTGCACATCGACACCGGGAGTTTGGACCACGGCGGACTCGATGACAACGACATCGGCCCGCCGGCGAGGAACCTCCTCCGATACGTTCTTCGGCTGGGCGGCATCGATGACGATTGCGCCGGGCTTCAAATGCTTCGCAGTCAACAGAATGTGCGGATTATTGGTAGCAGCGATGACGATATCGGCCTCCGGTACGCGATCGAGATTCATGGCACCTTCCACGACCGCCGGCTGGTTTCCCAATTGTGCGATCACCTGCTGCAGCATATCTTGTTTGATGTCGATGATCAGCACCCTTGCGACCAGCCGGGCAAGCATTTTTGCGCAGGCGGAGCCGACCGAACCGGCTCCGCCGACAATGGCCGCGGTGGCGTGCGGCAGACTAAGATTGGTCAGGGCTGCCGCATGGAGGACGTTTTGAACGGCGATGGCGGCGGAATGGGGGTTTCCCGTCGTCAATCCAAGATGGACCTTTCCTTCAAGATCCCGCCCGTCCCGCGTGACGATTGAGGTGAAGGCGCCTAACCCGGCGATTGTGGCTCCCATCTTTTCAGCCAGCTGAACAGTCTCCAGCACCCGTTGCCTGGCCAGTCGTGGATTACGAAGCATCTGTTCTGTCGTCAACGGAGAAATCAACATGGCGCCGGTAACCGGTTTCCCATTGGTTGATGTAAGGCCTGTGATGTACGAGGCGACGAGTGGCCATTGACGGCGAACCCACCATTGCACCAGGCGCGAGGGCAAGAAGCAGGCAAACGGATATTTCCTCTGGACATCACTCAATGTTCGAGGATGACTGATGAAGGCGAATGTGATGGGTGTCACGAACAGGCGCGCCAACGGGCCGGGCAAGAATCGAATGATCAAGTCGCGAAAGTTTTGTGCGAGCAGGGAGGCGCTCTGCCACACCAAGTTCGACGAAAAACGAATCGGAATTGTTTGGGGAGAAGAGGGGGTCTGAAGACACGCCGCGTTTCGTTCCATGCCCGACTGCGAAATGGAAGTCAACCCAACCGGCTGTGAGTTGGTATCGGCCTGCAGGCGGTAGGGAAGACGAAAGGGGTTGTCCGTTATGAACAAGGAAAGAATAGATCGAGGATTGCTGGTGATGGGTTCAGCCCGGGTTGCCGCAGAGGGGGCTCCGTCCGGTGTGTCAAGGTTTCGCAGGTAGATCTCCAGTTCTTGAAAGGCCGACTCAAGGACTTGCATTTCCGTGCTGCCCAGACAGGCAAGGCTGATGTCGATGCGAAACTTGGGCCCTGCTTCGTTCAGGTCCTGAGTAACGGCGGTGACCTGTCCGGTAAGCGGCAGATACGCGACATTGCGGCTGAAATAGAAGAGGACGGAGATCGATGTGCCGACGGGGGTGTGGCAATCGCTCCAGAACGACAATGAGTGGGGATCCAGGTCCTGGGTCACTCCGCGGGTCAATGTGCCATTGAAGTCGACAACCACGGGCAGACTGACGGCAAGTCGGCTTGTGGCTGTACTCGTCATCGATCCCTCCAGGTATAGACGAAACGCCTCAGACTATCACGATATCGTGATCGACTTTGGCAGGCCGGTATGAACCGGCATTCCAGCGAACTCACGGCTCCGCTCGCTCCACTTATGCCGTGCCGCGCACCGTTTACTATTATCCGCGGCCTTTGGTTTGTCAATGAAACGGATGGATGTATCGAGTGAGCCAGTGGGGCGTAGATATAGGGCCGGAGGTCCTCAAGCCGATAGGCTCTATCGACGGCGAGTGACCACTTTGCCAATTCTATAGCCAGATCGGCGCTTTGTTGATATCTATCGAATCAGAGAAACGATGTGGAGCGTATTCGGGTACGGGATTTCCGAAAGGAAGGGACCGAAGCGGTATCCTACCATGAACCGGTTGGAACGATTCTGCAAGAATATGCGACACCCGCGGTCGCACGCGATGCTCGCTGGTACCGGTAAGGCTCGATGGCGGTGTGGAGGCGGCTTTTCCCGATCGAGGGCTTGGCTGAGCATTGCAGGAGTGGGGAGCCTGTTGCTGATCGTGACCGGCCCCGCCTTCGTTTCCGCCGGCGCGTTCCGGGTCTTCGATCACAGCGCTTCCGGGACAGCTCAGGGCGGGGCGTTTGTCGCGCAAGCCGACGATCCCTCGGCCCTCTATTTTAATCCCGCCGGGATGACTCAACTGAGTGGTGTTCAAACCAGCGCCGGGACGTTACTGCTTGGCGGCAGCACAAGGTTCACCAGCCTATCGGGAGCGACCACCAACGGAGATTTCGGGGGCGCCGTGGCATACCCGCTGCCGAGCAATTTCTATGTGACGGCAAACCTCAACGGCATCGGGTTGTCCGTACTGAAGAACTTCTCTGCGGGAGTCGGTTTGATTTCGCCGTTCGGAGTGCTCTACGAATATCCGAATAATGGGCCCTTCGCCACCGCAGTGACGAAACAAGCGGTGCCTCTGATCGATATCAAGCCGACCCTTGCCTATAGGCTGAACGAGCAATTGTCTGTCGGGCTCGGCGCCGACATTTATACATTCGCGAGTTTTCTGGGTGAAGGACAGGTCGTCACACGATTCAATTCATCGGGAGGGCCGGGCTTGCCACCGCCCGGAACCCCGATGGAGATCAATGGGAGCGATACGGCGGCCGGATTCAACGTCAGCCTGTTGTATACCCCGTTGCGGAATGGGGAGGGCCGGCCATTGGTCAATGTCGGTCTGGTATACCGCACACAGGCGACGCTTCATTTGGACGGCAAATTTCTCGCGAATGGAGTCCCTGTCTCGGATGCGTCCACCACGTTAGTGCTGCCGCAGATCTTTACAGGGGGCATCGCCGTGTGGCCGATCCGCAATGCCGCTCATGAATGGAAACTTGAATTGGACATCGATTATACGGGATGGAAGTCAGTGCGTAATCTCGACGTGCATTTGTCGACCGGCACCACCATCCCATTTCCGCAGAACTGGCGAAGCGCCTACACGCTCATGGTCGGGACCGAATATCGATGGCTTACGCCCGGTGCCTTGCCGCACTGGGAAGTGGCCGTGCGGGGAGGATACTGGCATTCGCAGACGCCGATTCCTGACCGATCCTTTTTACCCACGATTCCGGACTCGGATCAACATGCCGTCTCGGTAGGGCTGGGACTGCTCTGTAAGACGAACGGGCAGTTTTTCGGAATAGTTCCTTGCGGGACGACGGGAGGGCCATCGTTCGGACACAAAGCGATCGGACTGGATGTGGCGTACCAAGCGATTTTGTACGAGCCGCGGACTGTGACGGGCAACCAAAATCCGGTGGCCATCCCCGGCCTCGTCAACGGAACGTATCAGACCGTCTTACACGTCGGCTCAATCAATCTGCGGGTCAACTTCTGATTCCCGTCGGCTCCGCGCTGGTGCGCAGCCAATGCGGTCCAGCCAGCCAGACACTCCGCCGCTTACCCGCCTGAGATCACCGGTCTGATTTCAATGTCATCCTTGTCGGCGAGCATCTCGTCTTCGGTGACCAGTTCATCGCCACGAATCACCAAGTGCGCTTCGACCAGGAGATTCAACTCGCGCAACAGCTCCTTCACCTTTTTGGGTCCTTTGACGTCCACTGTTCGAGATGGATGGCTGAGTTGCACACGCATGGGTTGATCATATGCCGCCGATGGAGCAGCGGGCAAGAGGGGAAACGCGCTAGTGAGAAAGGGGGACTCGTGATCGCGCATATGCGAGACCGTCATCAAGTGTGGTGAAGAGCCCGTCCAGCTGCGCTTCGTAACACTCGTCGAGCAACCGTCCCATCTCGGGGCCTGGCTGGATTCCCAAGTCCAGCAGGTGTCGTCCCATGACGATCGGCGCCGGAGCTTGAGTTTCCACGTGTAACTTCCTGGCGCGCTCCAGGAGCCATTCGCCGGCGGGAAATCCGTCGAAAAGTCTCGGCGGACGTCCAGCGTGATCGGCCCGGGCGACGCGCACCAACCGGTCGATGCGGGTGACGTGCCGGGCCAGCCGCCGCACGGCGCTGTCGGACGCCTGTGTGTCATACAGGGCGCGGGGACGGAGATGACAGCGCACCAGAGTCAGGACCTCGTCGATGAGATCTTCTTGATTGGTGAGGCCAGCGAGAAACCGCCGCGTTGGTTCTTCGCCTTCCTGTTCATGGCCTCTGGCGGTAATTCGTCCGAAGTCGCTCCGTGTCGTCACCGGTTTGCCGAAGTCGTGGCAGAGGACGCCCAAGCCGACGGGCAGATCGTCGTCAGGCCGGCCGGTCCGTTCCGTGGCGAACCAGTCCAAACAGTGCAGCGTGTGAATCCACACATCGCCTTCCGGGTGCCATGTGGGATCTTGCTCGCATCCTTGCAGCGCCGCCAGTTCTGGATAAAAGCGGAGCCAGCCGCAGCGGCTCAAGAATTGAAGTCCTAGTGATGGCTTCACCCCCTGCACGATGAGCTTCTTCCATTCCGCCCACAGCCGTTCCTGTGGTTGTCCGTCTTGTGACAGCGTATGACAGAGCGTGACGGTGTCCGGCACGGGAGCCAGTTCGAAGCGGGCGACCAGCTGCATGCCGCGCAGGACACGCACCGGATCTTCGCTAAACCGATCCGACGCATGACGGAGCAGGCGGGCGGCGAGGTCGGCTCGGCCGTTGAACGGATCGCGGAGTTCCAGAGTGTCAGGGTCCCAAGCCATCGCGTTGATCGTGAAATCACGCCGGGCCAGGGCCTCATCGATGTCCATATCCGGGTCGGCCTGCCGGATCAAGCCCGGCACGGATCCATGGTCGGTCAGAAGACGGGAGGGAGTGGAAATGTCAACGGGCAACCCCTCCAGCTTGAACACGCTGAAGGTCTTGCCAACGAACTGGACGGAAAACTGCTGTTCAAGTAGGGCGTGGAGTTGTCCGGGCGGCAGCCCGAACACTTCGAGGTCCAGATCCTGCGGCTGACGGCCTAGGACGAGATCGCGGACCGATCCGCCAACCAGCCATGTCCGTCCACCCGCCTGACGGACCGCCTGCTCGATCCGGCGCAAGGTCCCCGCCAGGGTTGGATCTTCGATACGAAAGCGGCAGGGCATCGCTGAACTTTCCGCTTAGATGGTTGCGGTGCGGAGCGCCGTTGCCGATTCTTCAGGGGAAACCGGATTGATGTAAAACCCGGTGCCCCATTCGAAGCCGGCAACCTGTGTCAGCTTGGGAATGATCTCCAAGTGCCAATGATAAAACTCGCCGGTGCGCTCATGCAGCGGTGAACTGTGGAGGATAAAGTTGTACGCGGGGCGGGCCAGTACCTTGTCCATGCGCCGGAGGCATTCGGACAGGATCGGCGCGAGGAATTCGAACTGGGTTTTTTGGCTTTCCTCGAAGTAGCCGGCGTGGCGCTTGGGGAGAATCCACATTTCGAAGGGAAACCGCGGGGCGAAGGGCGTGAGGCAGGCGAATTCTGGATTCTCCGCTACCAGGCGCGCTCCGGTGCCGAGCTCCTGCCGGAGGATGTCGCAGTAGATGCACCGTTCCTTCTGTTCGAAGTGGGCTCGGCAGCCCTCGATCTCATTCATGACGCTGGTGGGGACCACGGGGAGTGCGATCAACTGCGAATGGCTGTGTTCCAAGGTGGCCCCGGCGGCGGAGCCGTGATTCTTGAAGATGAGGATGTAGCGGAACCGCAGATCCTTCTTGAGGTCGATGATGCGGTCCCGATAGGCCCACAGCACGTCTTCGATTTTCTTGGCCGGCAAGCCCGCGAGGCTGTCCGTATGGCCGGGCGATTCGATGATGACCTCGTGCGCGCCGATGCCGTTCATCCGGTCGTAGAGGCCGACCCCTTCACGCCCCATGTCGCCTTCTACTTGAAGCGCGGGAAATTTATTCGGGACGACACGCACGGTCCACGTGGGAGAATTGGGCTCGGCGGGTTGCGGCCGGTAGGCCATGATCTCTTTCGGTGTCAGCCGCTCTTGTCCAGGACAGAAGGGACAGATGGCGGTGGACATCGACCGGGCCGGCTGCACCTGCATGAAGTCATGCGGGCGTCCGATCCGCTCAGTCGAAATGATCACCCACCGGCCGACAATAGGGTCACGTCGTAAATCAGGCATGGTTGCTCAGCACTCCTTCCTATACCCGCCACATGGCCGCGTCAAATTCAGGCCCCGGTACGGTCAACACCGCCGGCTTCTGATAGGGGTAGCGGGCGACTTCAAGATTGCGCTCCAACACCACGATCGACATCTTCACCTCTTGCCCCGGTTCGAGATGGAGATCTTTGTGGGGCAGGGCCATTTCGACAATGTTGTGTCTGGCGATGGATCGGTAGGGGCCGATCTCCTGCCAGGTTTCCGGACCGGTCGCTTGCGACAGGAGAAATTGAAGCGGCTTCGCTGGGTTGAGCGAGAAGGTGATCCGGAAATGGGCCTGAAGGGTCTGAAGCGTGATTACCGTCCGCAGATTGGGCTGTCTGGCTTCCGACGCCTGGTCCACGTCGAATCGAAGGAACAGGCAATCCTGGTTCCAGCCGAATTGGACCGAGGTGAACAGACTGTCGGCCTTCCACATCGCGCCCAGCGGCGGCTGGGTGTCGATAAGGCCTGCCCCGTGCCATTCAAAGAAATCCGTAACAGCCCCGTCGAGCGTGGGCGACAGGAGTGCTCGCGGTTGGGTGACAGGATCGGTTTCGTGGACTGCCCCCGGGGCACAGATCGGCTGGTTCAGCTGCTCGGGTACGGGGAGACCCATGTGCCCCCATACATTGCGGAGGTGGGTTCTGAAGAGTCGGTCGAATTCCTGCTTGAAGTCGGTTTCAAAGTCGTCGCCGTACCACCAGAACCAATCGCTGCCCTCGGCCGCGTATAATTCATCCCACGCGGCGTTCACTCGATCCGGTGGCAGGCTCGGCGCGGTCTCGATCAAGCGGGCCCTGGTATGGCCGAGGAGGTTCCAGCCGAGATTGTCTTCCTGGTGGCCGATCCAAATTTTGTAGTCGGCGTTGATCCACGAGCCTGAATGCAGATCGGACAGATGTTGTGCGGGAGGCGCGGCTGCAATGGCTTCAACAATCGTGGATGGATGCACGGCGAGGTGGTCGATCCGGTCGAGTTCCCGTGCCGACAAGGCCGAGTAGAGGAGCGACAGGAACCGCTCGCCGCCGTCGTGGTAATGTTCCCAGGGATTTTCCCCGTCCAAGACGATGGCGATGACGATCTGTTCTTGAGCCGTCGTCTCGATAATGCCACGCAGGCGGCGGAGGACATCTTCGGCGGCGGATTCCGGGGTGGTTTTGTGGTAGACGAATCCGAACGCGTCTGAGATCTCCCGGTCGCGGAACAGGAGGGTGAGTTCCTGCCCTGCCGCTCCGGCTCGATACGGGTGATACAACGCGGTCTGCCGATTCCACGGGAGACCGCTCATCTCCAGCGAGCGCGCGAGGATACCTTCGTCGGTGGCCAGCCAGCTGAACCCGGTTCGCTGCAGAATGGGAAGCAGTTCGGGACAGACCGAGCCCTCCGATGGCCACAAACCCGCCGGCGCGCGGCCGAACGTCCGGCTGTGGAATTCGACCGCCCGCCGGAGTTGCGCTTCGGCGTCGTCCGGGGCGTGAAAACGAACCGGCAATGGAAGGTCCGGCCTGGCGCGCCGGGTGACGTCGGTATCGATGATGAGGGGGAGAATCGGGTGAAAGAAGGGCGTCGTCGTCAGCTCGATTTGTCCCCGTTCCAGGAGTTGCCGATAGAGAGGAACGACTTCGCGTACCGTCGTGAGTTGGAGCGCCAAGACTTCTTGCTTCTCTTCTTCCGTGAAACCACGATTCTTGTTGCGCAGAGCCGCCAGGCGTGGATAGCGATGGACGGCGCCATATCCGAACCAAGCCAGATTGTGCCAGACCTGCAAGTCGAGACAGTCCTGAACGGAAAACCGGCGGGCCAGGCGCGGCAGGTCTTGTCCCTGGATGTCCAGCCCCCGTTTCACCAGCAATTCGTGGTAACGCGGGGAAGGTCGTACCATCGTCGCCCAATTGGCTGCGAAAAAGTGGCGGATGAGAAAGGCCCGATCCTCCTCGGTCAGGTCCGCCGCCGGTCGTTGGGCATACTCGAGAAAGAGGTCGCGCACGGTGCCGTTGCCGATCTCCTCCAATTGACGCAATAGCGAGGGGGTGAAATTGAACGTTGCGCGCACAGCTGGAAATTGTTCCAGCAAATAGGCCATATCATAGTATGCTTTGGTCGCGTGGAGGCGGACCCAGGGCATGCTGGCCGACCCCGATACCGGATCGGTATAGTACGGCTGATGCATATGCCAGAAGAAACAGACGTGAACGTGTTTCATGGGCGGATGGGGTTGAGTATGTCATTAGGACGACGGCGCATGCAATCAACTGTGCGATTTGTCCGCACACGCCTGGACGTGGACTGAGATGGCAACCGTGTTTCGGTATTGGGGGCCTGTCTTCGCCTACGCCGGCCTCATTTTCTATCTGTCCTCGCAATCCCATCCCGAAGAGCAGCTGCCGTCCTTCGTCGGGCTATTGAGCGACAAGGTGCTCCACGTCATCGAGTACGCCGTGCTCGGAGCCCTCTTCCATCGTGGATTTCGCTGGGGCGCCGAGGCCTCATGGCGGCCATGGGCCGTCCCGCTGTCCGTGTTGTGCGCCTCGCTGTATGGTATCAGCGATGAAATTCATCAGTCTTTCGTTCCTTTTCGAGAGTCGAGCTGGCTCGATTGGCTGGCGGACACCGTCGGTGCGGGGTTGGGCACGGCGGCCATGGCTCGCCTGGCCACTCTGTGGCCGATAAGCCCGGCGTCAGCGGCGAACAGTCAGCGTTGACTGATTCCTCTGTCTTCGTGACAAGTCTCCGGCCTCTCGCTATAATCCCACGCCTATGGCTACCGCACAGCCAGCTCCTCCGAACGCTCCGCTCGCTCCTCCTGATCAAACACTCCTTGCGCGGACTGTCGAGACGCATCTTCCTCCCGGCCTGATTTTCCGTGGGCTGACGCCGTTGGCAGGTGACGCATCCAACCGGCGCTACTATCGCATGACGCTCGCGGGAGGGCCGCCCCATTCCGTGATTCTGATGCAGTTGGCTGAGCCGGAGGGATTTAAGCAGTCTGAGGAAGCTGTGAGCGGGGCCACGCATGCGATCACGGAACTGCCGTTTCTGAACGTCATGTCCCATTTGGCGAAGGCCGAGGTGCCGGTGCCGGCGCTCCATTATTACGACCAGGCAGCCGGACTGCTGTATTTGGAGGATTTCGGCGATGTCACGCTGGCCGAGGCGGTCAGCTCAGCCGACGCGGCCACCCTGGAATCGCGCTACAAGCAGGCGATCAATGTGTTGGTGCAGATGCAGGTCAAGGCGACGACCCCGGCCGATCCGGGATGCCTGGCCTTTCATCGTAGCTTCGATGTGCCGTTGCTGATGTGGGAATTTGATCATTTCCTCGAATACGGGATTGTCGCGCGCCGCGGCACGCCGATGTGCGCGGACGATTGGACGGCGATCCGCGAAGAGTGTGAACGGATTTCTGACCTTCTCGCCGGCCAGCCGCGGGTCTTCGTCCATCGAGACTATCATTCGCGCAATTTGATGGTCGATGGCGTGCGGCTCGGGGTGATCGATTTTCAGGATGCGTTGCTGGGACCAGCGACCTATGACCTGGCATCGCTCCTTCGGGACGCCTATATCCGTCTCGATGAATCCCTGATCGATGGACTCGTGGACTACTATCTCGACCAGCTGGCCGAACGCCGGTACGTGTGGGCCAATCGCGCCGCGTTCCGCCGCCTCTTCGACTTCACCAGCATTCAGCGCAATCTCAAGGCCGCGGGGCGTTTCGTCTACATCGATCGCGTCAAAGGCAATCCCAAATTCCTGGCAGATATCCCGCGTGTGTTGAGCTATGTCAAACGCAATCTGGACAAGTATCCCGAGTTGGAAACGCTTCGGAAACATCTCACGCCGTATGTGCCGGAATTGCAGTAGAGGACTGAGGGGTGAGGACTGAGGACTGAGGGGCAGATCATCGACTCAGCGCTCAGCACTCAGTCCTCAGCACTGACCCTGTGAAAGCCATGATTCTCGCGGCGGGACTTGGGACCCGCCTCCGTCCGCTCACCAACACCGTTCCCAAACCGCTGCTCCCGGTCTTGGGGACTCCCCTCATCGTCTGGAATCTGCTCCTGTTGAAGCGCCACGGGTTCCGCGACGTGGTCATCAATCTCCATCATCTGGCTCCCATGATCGAACAGGCGCTGGGCAACGGCTCACGGTTCGGCCTCCGGATCTTCTATTCCCATGAGCCGATCATTCTCGGGACCGGCGGAGGCATCAAGCAGGCGGAGCCCTACTTTTCAGGTGAGCCGGTCTTGGTGGTGAACGGAGACACCTTGTTCGAGTTGGACCTCGAGGCGCTCTGCGCGTTTCATCGGACCAGCCAGGCTGCGGCGACGCTGGTGCTGCGGGAAGATCCCGACGCCGCACTGTGGGGGTTGGTGGAAGTGGGGGCGGACCACCGCATCACGACGATCACGGGGAAGGGTATCGTCAGCGCGGTGCCTACTATGCCGCGCATGTTTGCCGGCATCCACATCTTGAATCCCCGGTTGTTGCGCGAGGTGCCGAAAGGCGTGGCGTCGTCGATTATCGATCCCTATGTGGCGGCGATTGCGCGAGGTGAATCTGTGCTGGGCTATGACATCAAGGGCTACTGGTCAGATATCGGCACCGCCGAACGGTATGCTCAAGCGGAGAAGGACGCTCGCGCCGGTATGATTCGCCTGGAGGATCGGCGGTCAGCCGCTGCGGAACAGTAACGGTCGGCCCTACCCCTCAGGCGGTCGCGGCGGCGACCTGTCCTCCCTTTTCCCCAGGCCCTCCTTACGTTTCTGTGGTCTTGTGTTGCTTGATGAGACGGGCCAGGTAGGTCCGTTGGAGCTTGAGAATCTCGGCGGCTTTGGTCTGATTGCCGCCTGCTTGTGCAAGGGCGCGGGTGATGATAAAGCGGCCATGCGCAGTGATGGATTCGTGGTAGGGCAAGTCGAAATACGGCGGATGCGCGCCGACATGGGTGCGAAGCTCCGCATCCTCCGGCGTGAGTGCCAACCACGTGGGTTCGATGGTATCCGTCGGGCTGAGTACGACGGCGCGGGCGATCACGTTGTCCAGCTCCCGAATATTCCCCGGCCAGGCATATCGGGTCAATGTATCCACCGCCGCGTTGCTGAAGGTCATGCCGGGCCGCTTGGCATCCTTGGCATGCCGGTCGAGAAAGAATTGGACGAGCGCGGGGATATCACCTCGGCGGTCGCGGAGCGGCGGGAGCGTGAACGTGATGACGTTCAGGCGAAAATACAGATCTTCGCGGAACTGGCCGGCCTTCACAGCTTTTTTCAGATCCTTGTTCGTCGCAGCGATGATGCGGATGTTGACGGACACGGTCTTCGAGCCGCCGACGCGGTGAAACTCACGGTCTTGCAGCACGCGAAGCAGTTTGGCCTGCAACGGCAGCGACATGTCGCCGATCTCATCGAGGAAGACGGTGCCGCCGTCGGCCATTTCCAGTTTGCCTTTTTGCTGCCGATCTGCTCCTGTAAAGGCCCCGCGCTCGTGGCCGAAGAGTTCGTTCTCCAGCAGGGTTTCGGTCAGCGCAACACAATTGATCACGATGAGGGGCATGGCTTCGCGCGGGCTCCAGTGGTGGATGGAGCGGGCAAAGAGCTCCTTACCTGTTCCGCTTTCACCGAGCAGGAGCACGCTCGCATCGGACTTAGCGGCCCGCTGCGCTGCGTCCATCACGGACGTGATGGCCGGGCTGCTCCCGACAATGGAGGCATAACGGCCGGCGACTTCGGAGCGGAGGCAATCGACTTGCCGGCGCAGCGAGTCGCGTTCCAGTGCCTTGCGGATGACGATCAGCAGGTGATCTTTGTCGAGCGGTTTGGCCAAAAAGTCGTAGGCTCCCTCCTTCATCGCTTCCACTGCCGCATCAACTGAGCCGTGGGCGGTCATGACGATGACAGGCAGGGTCTCCGTGTGTTTCGAGTTGTGGAGGCGCTTGAGGACCTCGAGGCCGGTGAGTTTGGGCAGCGTCAGATCCAACAGCACGACATGGGGGGACTCTTGCGCGATTTGGTCGAGCGCCTGTTGTCCGTCCCGCGCGACGACCGTCGTGTAGTGCAACGATTGCAGCCGATCTTCCAGTACGGTGACGATATCGGGGTCGTCGTCGACGATGAGAATTTTGGCGTGCATGGTGTCTTGGTGGCAGATAGCCGTCAGCTGTCAGCCCTCAGCCTCAACAAAGAATTCCCAACGCCGCATTTTCAGGCTGATAGCCGACAGCTGATGACTGAACGCTCATCCTTGCATGACATTGATGACCAATCCTGTCAGCGGTTTGGGGAAGAAATAGGTCGATTTGTGCGGCATGCGCTCGCCCGCCGTCGCAACCGCCTGGATTTCACCGACCTTGGTGGCGTTGAGCAACAGCGCGCCTGTGCCGGGTCCCCGTGTCGCCCAATTCAGTGCTTCGTGATCGTCTTTCGTGTAGAGAATCGCTTCCTGTTCCTGCTGTGTGGGACAGAGCTTCGCGATGATGAGGTGTTGCAGGAGTGACACATCGAGCTTGGTCCGCGGTGACGCCTGGGCGGAGGGGCGGTGGGTCGGTTTGAGTGTGAGGGTGATATAGCGGGTGTCCCCGTTCAGAGCCATTCCAAATACGGGTGCCGTCCGTCCACTTGTTCTGAGGGCGGTGATGAATTGTGTTCGCGCCGTCCCTTCCGTGGACGCCGTATAGGGAAATTCTTGAAAATCGAACGCATCGCCCAGCAGCGAAGTGATCCGCTCATACGACGGCAGCGGGGTGGTGGTGACTCGATGGGTTGGTAAGACCGTCAGGCCGGGGTCTTCCAGCGGCGCCAAGAGCATCAAGACGGCGTCATAGGGCTGGAGTCCAGAGGATGCGCCTGCCTGTCGCCGGCGAGAGGTCTGATAGTTTAGGGCGGTTTCATAGCGATGGTGTCCGTCCGCGATGAAGAGCGGTTTGCTCCGCATCGCATCCACGATTCGATCGAGCACTGCCGGCTCGGTCACGGCCCAGAGCTGTTCACGGAACCCGGCGTCGTCCTGAAAGTCGTAGCGGGCCGGTGTGCCTTTCGTCTCCGCTTCGAGGAGTCCCAGCACGACCCCTTGCGGGTCTGAGTAGAGCGACCAGATCGGGCTGAAATTTGCCCCGCAGGCCTCGATGAGATTCAGTCGGTCGGTCTTGGCCGCGGCGCGCGTGTTTTCGTGGGGGTAAATATGCCCGGAGTCCAGGGCCTCAAGCTTCACCGCCGCGAGAAACCCGCGGAGCAGCTTCGTGGGCACATTCGGGCTCGATCCAGGCG